>NZ_JABWMS020000070.1:0-22656 GCF_013369155.2 Escherichia sp. 94.0001
CGCCGCCGACAAGTGGACAGGCTTCCGGGGCATCCCGCCCTTTACCGCCCATTGCTCAGGCACTAAAAGATCATTTGGCTGCCTATGAAAAGTCGAAAAGCCTTGAGGCTTCAGGTCTTAAGCCAAGCCGCCCGGCCCCACCGCCGCCGACAAGTGGACAGGCTTCCGGGGCATCCCGCCCTTTACCGCCCATTGCGCAGGCATTAAAAGATCATTTGGCTGCCTATGAAAAATCGAAAAGCCTTGAGGCTTCAGGCCTTAAGCCGGCCCGCCCGGCTCCACCGCCGCCGACAAGTGGGCAGGTATCTGGATCATCCCGGTCTTTACCGCCCATTGCTCAGGCATTAAAAGATCATTTAGCTGCCTATGAAAAGTCGAAAAGTCTTGATACTTCAAGCCTTAAGCCAAGCCGCCCGGCACCGCCGCCGCCGACAAGCGGGTTGGTATCTGGGTCATCCCGGTCTTTACCGCCCATTGCTCAGGCGCTAAAAGATCATTTGGCTGCCTATGAAAAATCGAAAAGTCTTGATACTTCAGGTCTTAAGCCAAGCCGCCCGGCACCGCCGCCACCGACAAGTGGACAGGCATCCGAGGCATCCCGGCCATTACCGCCTATTGCTCAGGCATTAAAAGATAAAAACCGATATTAAGTTGCATTGTGATAAATGTGATTGGTAATATCGGTTTTTATTGAAATAAATATTGTAATAAATGATGAAAGAGGGGGATAGAGCAAGAGGGGGGTGTTTCGTTAACCAGAGCCTGTAATTTTTTATCCATAAATTTACCGCTATTTGATGTTGGATTTGACATATCAACATCAGGCAACGACACAACTCTATGTACAGGCTCTTATAGGTATTTTTTTTCTGGTTAGCGTTAAGGGTATCTCTATTTATGCCGATATGACGCTGGCAGCCATAATATATCTGGGGATGTCATCTCGTAGCTGTTTGATGTCAACATCTGGACTAATATGCTTTTGGAAGAATTGGTCTGCGAGTTGATTGGCTATTACATCCATTGTCTGGTTCTTTACTTCTCTACTCACTCCATTGCAAAGCATATTTATTTTATCACCGAAACGGCCATTTCCTATTATGAGATGGTTGATAGAGCTTTGCGCTGCTATGATATTCAACTTGAGACTGTAATCCTTTTCAATGAATTTAAAAACTCTTTGCCGTACTTCACTGGAAATGTTTCTGCTATTTTCAGCACAATATTTATCAATTCCCTGGTTGATCACGCGAGATGGGTAAACTGTCTGTTCATCTCTTTTCCAGGCATTAATATCTTTGGTGCTTTGTCGGGCGACGGAGGTCAAAATTCGGTTGTTCAGCGTATTAGTGGATAACTTGATAGTCCTCTGACCCATTGAACATCGCAGGATATCATCAGATTTCCTCCAGCAGGACTGTTTCTGGATAAAGCTTATACCAAATGAGTTGAAGGGTGTTCCTGATATATTTGCTGGCATAGTAATTCCTTTTATTTGTCTATATTTACAATGTAGCAAGTTTATAATTATTTTAGTATCGCAACGCTTTGGTGTAAATAATGATAAGTCAATAATTGATGGTATGTTGCCAAAATGTTTTGTCTGTTTTATTTTATGTGTGGATGTTTATTTGTTGTTGGCCTGGATAAGCTAAATACATTACAGAGGGAGATAATATGCCCGTCGTATTAAATATCTCAGATGGAAGGGCGCTGCCTGAAAGTGAACTGGAAGCTCTGCGTAATATAGCAAGAAGCAATCAGAGTGATACTCTGATTGTGGGAAGTCGTAGTCTGAGGCTGCACCATATTTCATTTATGGATGCTTTTAGTGTGGAGCCGATTCAGGGCAGTCTTCTTGACCGTCTTGGAGGGAGGTGTCGTCGCCTTGCAGAGAGTCTGGAGAGACAGCTTAATCATGGCAATACTTTCCTGCAGGCGTTCAGTTTATATATGGAGCAGGTTCGTTTAACCCCATTCTGGTTGGAAGGGGGCAGAAATGCAGTGCAGACCAGAATTAATTCTCATGCATTTACCGTCAATCCTGGAGATTTTCCTTGCTGTGAGCAACATCTGAGTTGCCCGATAACATTATGTATACCAAAAACAGGCGTTTTTGTTAAAAATGCACTGCATTCAAAAGTCTGTTCTTTATACGATAAGGATGCCTTGTCTGAGGCTATCCGACACAATGTTTTTCATCCCCTCAGTCGTGAAGCGTTTTCTCCAGAAATGATCGTTGGCAGAGAGGAGTGTTATTTTGATCTAACTGATCAGCGTTTCTGCATCATTTCCGGGCAGGATGTACGTTTTTGAGTGGGGGATATTAATACAGACTGAGTTGTACTGACTGCTGCTTTTTTATTCGTCTTCGATTGACAACATTATTTTGCTGGTTGTTAGAATCCGGGTCAGATTGCTGGGTTTATTCTGGAATGAACATGTAGTAACTGTACTTGCTTTTCCAGCGTGAAATAGCGTCTGTAATGATGCCTTTTCGCCATCGGGAAACCCTGGATACAGGCTCTCTGTATGAAATTTGTCAGGTAAGCTCCTCGGATGGGGCTTACCTTATAGTGATTTATTTTCTGAAAATGGAATTTATTGATGCTTTCCACATCACAATTAAAATTGTCAGGGACTGCCTGTCATCATATTACTGAAACACCTGCAAGCTTTAAAAGTGAAATTACGTCCCGGCAACTGGAAGATGCACGGGAAAGTGGTTGTCTGCATATAAAAAATTGTGACATGGAGTTCTTGCCTCATTTACCGGAAGAAATCACAGCGATAACAATAGAGAACTGTAATAAGCTGACCGGTCTTACAGGGCTACCGGTCAATATAAAAAGCCTGTCCGTTATTAATTGTGAGAATCTGAAAGTCAGTGAACTGCCGCCGACAGTAAGAGAGCTACATATTGAATTGAATAATTCGTCTTTTGTACATACTGTTCCAGAGGGCGTTGAGCATTTGAAACTTGGTCACTGTCAGGTATCGGGTGTGCCTGATAGTGTCCGGTCTCTTGAGTTGACGGGTAGGGCTGCGGAGACGCTTACCGGCGTACCATCAGGGTTGTGTTCTCTGAGTATCCGGGATTATAACCCGGAGTATCAGGTCAGAATCGATAATTTTATATCCCCTTCACTGCAGACGTTGTCTCTGACGGGTTGCAGTAATATCGTGTTGCCGGAAAAACTCCCAAAAGGGATGGTGTCAGCAACCATTTATACAGAGCAGAAAACGACATGGAACATCGTTGCTGAAGGATTTCCCGAAGAGATGGATCTTGATTTACAGAATGTACAGCTTTCTCCAGATGTGATTAAAGAAAAAAATATTACTTTTCAGGGCTATGCCATGGAGGCGGCTTTACATTTTCGTCTAGGGGATATTGTGTATGGGCTTTCGGAACCCAGAGGAAAAGTTGTTAATACAATAAAACTGGTTAATGATTTTTCTAAAAAAGATATTTTAATACAGAATACGTTAACAAGTGCTGTATGGGATTATAAATCTCCTCGGAAATATAAGAAAGACGCTCTTATCAAGAGAGCATTAAGTGAGTCTGATAGAGGAATTAACTTTAAGCAGTATTTGAAGAACCATAGTCAATATAATGTCACTATGGCCGATCTTTCTGTGTGTAATCGTGACAAGTTATGGGCAAAAACCAGTAAGGCTGGCCTGGAGTTTCAGTTATTAGTAAGGAACAAAATGGTGCATTTTTGTGCCGATGGGCTTGTCGATACTCTAAAAAATATAGCCAATAAGGGGGATGCTTATGGGCAAAGTATTACAGCCAGTGAGTTGCGATGGATTTATCGTAATCAGGATAATGAGCAGATAATGAAAAATATAAAGTTTTATCTACGTGGGAAAGAAGTTCCGGCAGAGAAAATTTTAGGCATGCCAGAATGGAAAGATTATCATCCGAAACGTTCTGGATTGATATCTGAATACTCTAAATAATGCACTTCTATTATGACAGTGCATATCAGTAAAGTAATATCGGCAGGAGATAAAATTATGCCATTGTCAATCGGAAGTTGTTTTTCATGTCACACAGGACGTCGACCAGAAATATCTGATCCAATAATTGATAAGCCATCAACTAAAAATTGTGAACTGATATCAACAACATGTAATGTGGATGGTATAACGGTTATATCCAGAAGCTCTTATGGTTTTGATATGAAGCCACCTGGTGCGGGGGAGCGAGCTCCACGGCTAAAATTGTCGGCCTCAGAAGCTCAGTGGATGGCAGCAATAATAGATGCAGAGGGGCATAATATAAGCAATACCTGACCATTTACTCAGTGATGTGTTATCTGAGGGCTGGCGGAGTTTGTACACAGATTGTGCCGTTGCCTGATGTTGATATGTTCAGCTCAGCATCAAATGAAGGCGATTATGGATGAAAAACGGACCTCCATGGAGGTCCGTTGATATGAGTCTGGTGCCTGATTCGGAATCGAATTAAGGATTCATTGACACGGCAATGAAATCACCAAATAACAGTAAGTTACCTTTACACTTCGATTCCAAATGTACCACTATTTTGTACTGTTCAAGTCGTATTACTTCTGATACATCATTTTATGATCTCGTGGAGGACAGAGGATTCTGGTAAGGGTAAGAAGCGAGAAGGAAAGAAGAGTCTGTTGCAGGTGGACGGAGTGGTGAAGAGCCCCATGTCAATGGCGTATCAGGTTTTCCCGCTTGTTATTGAAGATTTTCCCACCTTATTCTCCGCGACAAAATCACGTTAAAACCTGCGGATTAAGGCGAAATGATAACTCTCCTGTTTCCCCGTGTTTTCTACTTCATTATGAATGTTCTGAGAAAAGGGAACCGTAGAAAGACCGTAGTAGTAGAGTAAGGACAAGGCACACATCATAGGATGTTGGGGTGTCTAAAAGTAACGAACATCGGCGAAAATAGTGAGAAATACAACAAACAAATAACGTATTGCAACGACCAGAAATCTACCGTAGCCAGAAAAGCAAAAAGCCCCGCTTTTCAGCGAGGCCTTATGAATTTGGTGCCGGACTCGGAATCGAAGAATGCTTCTATCATGTTGATATTGGTTTATTTTGTTTGGTTTGGTGAAAGATGTACCCTCTTTTGTACCCGCAGTCCCTTTTGATATCGAAAGGGAATCAAACTCGGGGTCAGGCTGAGAGCACAGAAGGAAAGTGCCTGGCTATTATATCGTTAATTCTGTCAATCAGCTCCAGCCTTTTGAAAGTGATGTGTGCAGCTCCCTTCTTAAAGTATTTAATGATGAACATCTCATCTTCATAGCGTCCTTTACCCTGAACGGACTGTATGTGGTCATCCAGATTAATGGTGATATTCCCTCGGTTGTCGGGGATCGGTTTACCGCTGAGCAGATGCAACATTCTTTCCAGGTCAGCCAGGCGATCTGCCTGCATTCCACTGATAAGATGAAATCCCCACTGGTCCCATCTCACCAGATTGTTGACGATAATTTTACTGCCAAATTTACAGGGTGAGTTGGTTTTGTAATCCCAGCTCAGCCCTTTGAAGAGGTTGATCACCCCCCGCTCAAACACTTCATCCTTATTCTGGTGCAGTTGTTCAAATGTGCTCAGAATGTTCGCTTCACTGATTTCCGGAAAATTATCATATTCCAGTGACCTGTACCATGTATCACGTGCCTGTGCATCCATTAAGGAAAGCATCCCGGAACGCTGCATCAGGTTACGCCAGATTTCGCGGTCAAGATTCCGGGTAATGGCTTTCATTGCTGTTTCTGGTTTCTCCATCAGCCAGCAACCACAGCGAAAATTCTGTTTCATCGCCCAGTCCGGGGCGGCTTTACCGCCAATACTTTCCGTCAGTGCTGAGATTTCTGTCAGTTGCCGGATAAGCGTGTCGATTTGCAGCAGTGTACTCTTTCGTACAGCCAGGATGTGTCTGATACTTGTGGAACAGATAACGGCTGTATGTCCGTTGACCGCGTTCGGGTGGGGGATTGTGATATATGACATTATGGGGTTTCCTTTCTGTTTATAAACGAAAACGCCAGCTCTGTTCAGGCTGGCGTCAGGAGAATGAAGTCTGGTGAGTGAGATTCACCGGTTCTGGTGCAGAAGTTGCAGTTGGTGCAGGGTACGGATATCCTCCCTGGCCTGTTCAATACAGGGCAGCAGTGCTGCCGAATCCGTTTTATCCTCATCGTTGTCGAAAATAATTCCGGACCCGCAGTCGATATTGTCCTGCAGCCACGCAATGAGGATATCCAGCGCTGTTTCAGTGGTTAATGGCATCACGCTCTGTATCACTGTATTGTCTTCCGGCAACTGATGAGAGCTGGCAGAAGTCGCCGGTGTTTCGGTAGCGTCACGTTCATCCACCACGAGGAGTGAATAACCGTATTCAGCGACCTTGTTAATCAGTTCAGCGAGATTTACACCATCAATGTCAACGACAATGCGCCCCATGTTCAGTGCCTGCACGTTAATGCTGTCGGCTTCCAGCGTCAGGGAAAGTTTCATCGTTTCGCCCCCGGATGCTACCCAGGGTAATGTTATTTACCATTCTGTAGTTATTACGTGTCATCAGGCCTGTTGCCCGGCGGGCCCGGAGAATATCGATGCTGTTGATTAACTGCGACGGGGCTCCTGCGCTGAATCCCGGCTGGTCGGTACGTACCAGTGCGTATTTTTCAACGAGAAAGTTCACCGCATCGCACAGTGAAATGCCGGCCTCAATATGCTGCTCAATCACACGTTCATCAGCGAACGGTGTGTCATTCAGTGTGAGGCCATAGTGCTGGTCCAGCAGACGGATGAGCAGTGTCTGCCAGATGGTGACGGGAGACGGGCAGCACGATGCCTCCCGTACATGTGTGTCGGGTAATAATTTCATACTGAAGATTTTCCTGATATGAGAGATTAAATTATGGGGAGAGTGGCGTGGTGAAAACACCTGGCCGGAGCAGAAGGTTATTCCGGTGGTTTACTTTTTCGTTTCGGGCGTCGGATAAACAGCCAGATAAACGTAACCACAACTGCCGAGGGTGTCGGCTTCGCAGGTCAGCCCTTTTGCATACAGCGTGACGGTATGCTGATGTCGGGGATTCAGTTCACCGCTGGTGAGCATGAGTTCCAGTTGTTTCATCAGCAGCGGAAAGGCCTGGTCCAGATGGTATGCATCTGCGTCGCTGAAGCGGCCTCTGATACCGGCGCGGTCGGCAAGGTAATGCAGGCGGTTACCCTCTTGCACCAGACGGGCGCCAAAACAGGGCCTCACTGTGCAGGGAAGCCCCCACCAGGGGCGGTCGTGATTGTCGTCGGGATGAGTTATCCCGGAGAGTTTGTCTGACACGATAAAATCCTCTCTGAAAAGTGGTTAAGAATGGTTTAACGATGACAGGTCAGCCGGCGCGCTGACCGGTTTCGGTGAAGATGTATGCATTGATGAGAATGGCCTCATCCACAGCGGCGTCTGAGGTCATCTGGTCGTACTCGTTTTCCAGTTGACGGTACAGCCAGAAGGCCAGGTCGCGCAGGGCTTCGCTGACAGCGGCTTCCGCATCGGCTGTCATAGCCTGACCAGTCGGACTGTTCCGGGTAACAGTGATAACGGATGGCAGTAACGTCCCCGGTGGTGGATTTCAGCCTGCAGTTGCCAGAAGTTACGTTTCTGCACCGCCTGCAGGGCATCCGCGATACGATGGAGTTCATGCTCCTGTGGGGCAT
This sequence comes from Escherichia sp. 94.0001, assembly GCF_013369155.2. Taxonomy (NCBI): domain Bacteria; kingdom Pseudomonadati; phylum Pseudomonadota; class Gammaproteobacteria; order Enterobacterales; family Enterobacteriaceae; genus Escherichia; species Escherichia sp. 94.0001. The sequence continues at coordinate 7,731 of NZ_JABWMS020000070.1, forward strand.
ACTTCCGGATTATCCGGGCTGTCGCCGGCTGCCAGTGCCAGCGTCCTTCAAAACAGGCTCCGTCCCCCTGGCTGCAGCATCCGCTGAACCAGATGCACGGCTCTTCCATAAACCTGGCTGAGCCGGAAAACGCGCTGGCGGAGGTCAATTCCGAAAATGTCACAGACCGCCCTGAAGTCCTCATACACGTTTTCATACCAGTTGCTGTCAGCATGATGCTGACGGTACCCGTCGCGGGCTTTTCCCCGTACCGGGCAGGAAAGTTCATCCAGCGTATACACTGTGATGGTGATAATGCTGCTCATCAGAATCCCCTTTCTGATTCAGTTCAGGGTGACGCTCATCAGCCGGACATACGGGCCAAAACTGTCCTTACGGCGTTCTGCAAATACAGCCAGCACACCGGGAATATCCTGCACTTCACGACCGGTATACGCCTCAGCACTGCCGTGCCAGCGGTATTTACCGGTACAGAACGGAAAAAGACGGGATGTCGGATGCTGACGGTGAATACGCATGGCTTCACCACGGGTGATGATTTTCATAGTGTGATACCTCTGAAGACAGAAGATAAAAGTGAAAACAGGTGTGATGTGGTTGTGACGGTGACGGGTTAAAGCAGACCGTGTTCCGCAAAAGAGAAAACCTGACTGCCACCAACTATCAGATGGTCCGGTACCCGGATATCCACCAGGGCCAGTGCCTGTACCAGGCGTTCCGTGATAAGGCGGTCTGCCTTACTGGGGGTGACTTCACCGGACGGGTGATTGTGCGCCAGCACCACGGCAGCGGCATTGTGGTACAGGGCGCGTTTAATCACTTCCCGGGGATGGACTTCCGTGCGGTTGATGGTGCCGGTGAAGAGGGTTTCACCGGCAATCAACTGATTCTGGTTATTCAGATACAGCACCCGGAATTCTTCACGCTCCAGTCCCGCCATGTTCAGAATCAGCCATTCCCGTGCCGCACGGGTGGAGGTGAAGGCCACGCCGGGTTCATGAAGATGGCGGTCCAGGGTTTTCAGGGCCCGCAGAATGAGACTGCGCTCGCCGGGCGTCATCTCTCCGGGCAGAAAGGAAAGCTGCTGCATTGTCCCTGCCTCCATTCAGTCGATGATGCGCATAATGGCGCTGCATTCCGGATGCTGCAGGGCATAATCCCGCAGCCGGTAATAATGAACCGTCATGGCATAATTCTCTGTACGACAGGCGTGATGGCTGTACGCCATCAGACAGGCGGCAATGCCGGCGGCTTCCGGGCTCATTTCAGCGCGGTTACCGTTCATGGCATTGAACAGTACCCATGTTTCGCCATCATCGTCATCCGGTTCGGGCGCTATAAATGCGCCACCGTTGTTCAGTGTGTACAGATTCCAGATACCACCGCAGTAGTCTTCGCAAAGACGGTCCATCCAGCCGAAGACACGGGGCTCCAGGGTCACCCACTGTGGAATGAGGCCAAAATGCTGCGGCCAGAAGCTGATACGTTGTTCATCAGGGACGGGAGTAGCAACCAGTTGGGGCTGGTTATTCCCTGGTGCTGTGGCTGAAGAAAGAGCAGTTGTGTTCTGAGAAACGATTTTCATGAGTGAAATCCTTACAATGTGTATAAATGAGAGGAAATAAAGGCCGGGGGCTGACAACATCACGTTCATCACTGACCGTGAGACCCGGCAATATCAGGGATGAATGATATTCGGCTGAAATTCCGGACAGCCGTACGCGTAACCGTTCCGGTCACAGACGGATGGCCAGAAGATGCCATTGCCTGTACTCAGTCTGCACAGACTGAGTTCTCCGGGGCGTCGGGTGATTCTGGTGCCTGAATCACGCCTTCAGGGACAGATTGCATCAGCGCAGGCTCTCCAGTAGCGTTTCTGCCATCACCCACAATGCGCGATTGAGCTTAATGTCGGTGTCGATGCTGTGAATGGCACGGGTGTGGATACGTTTTCCTCTGGCACTGCGACCGGAAATTCCGCCTTTCAGCATATTCTCCTGGATGGTCTGATAAGTACTCCACAGGTCCTTACCGTAATCCTCCCGGCGTCGTGGCGTCAGAATGTCGGCGGTGGTGACGGGCTGATGTTCGTCACCATAACGGTAAGTCAGTGCCGCCTGTGCCAGCGCCTGGCGTGCCGGTGGCGGCAGGACCAGCGACTGCATGGCATCACGCTTCTCCTCTATCCGGTCAAACACGCCCACCACCTCGTAAGCCCCTTCAATAACTTTCTCCACCACATTTCCCCGGTGTGGAACACGCAATTCTCCCAGAGACTGACCGCAGACCAGTCCATTGGTACAAATGGCACGAAAATATCCGGGTAACATCTGGTAGCTGGATGAACCGTCATGGGAGTTGAGCAGAATAATTTCAGGCACATGCTGACCAGTTATCTGTCCGGCCCGCCGCAGACGCAGCATATGTTTGGTATATTCCCGGCGGCTCTGGTCGCGCACACGGGTCTGGCAGGCGAAGAACGGCTGAAAGCCTTCCCGCTGCAGATTTTCCAGGACGGTGATGGTGGGAATGTACGCATACCGTTCACTGCGGGAGGTGTGCCGGTCTTCTCCAAAAATACTCGGGACGTGGTACATCAGTTCTTCGCGTGTCAGTGGGCGCTCCCGACGGATCTGATTTACATGACCAAAACGACTGGCTAATTGCATACTTTGCTCCTTATGAATGAATTAGCGGTATAAACGAAAAGGCCGCGTCTCCCGGAGAAGACGCGGCCTGATGGATGAAATGAAGACGTTTATTGCCTGAGAATTCCCTCACTGGCGAGATACGAATTTAGCTGTTTTCCGGCATCAGGTTCAAAATTCCAGCACCGCCAGCGTAGCTGCCCTTCGGCATTGCGGATAACCAGCCGGAAATGCGTTCCCTGGTCATCCTCAATAAGCACATTGCGGTAAGCTGTTGTGACGGCAACCGCCTGTTCGCGTGAGAAAGGGCCTTCGGGCAATAAAACAGGGTGGCAGTCCGACATACCGGCTATTTTCCGATAAATTCAACGCTGGCGCCGGTGGCATTACCGTCAGCACCAACCGTGACGGTCACTTTGTCGTACGCACGGTCTTCAGGATTGAATACTTCAAACTCAACCTTATTGCCTTTTACTTCGTAAGAGCCAAAATCAGCGGTTTCTGTTGTTTCCTCGTCATATTCCCGAGCGTATGCCTGCCGGGCAGCCTGCAGGACGGAATCTTTATTAATAGTGGTCGTCTGTTTCGGGGAAAAACCGGCAAGTGATGTGACAAATTTCGGACAGACCTTCAGCATATCACCGCGGGTGAATTCCATTCGTACACCAAATGCCTGTAAAACGGACACATCACGCTCTGCTATGGAGTGAACGGCTTTTTTGACCATTTCCGGCGCCTGTCCGATTTCCACCTCAACAGCCCTGAATCCCGTCTGCTGATTACACATTTGTGATGTGGGGATCAGGTTACCGTTAATACTGATACGGCTGCCCAGGAGCGTCTGTACACCATTCGGGCATCCCTGCATCAGGCCGGTAATACCAATCGTGCCATTTTTCAGCATTACCAGCGCCTGACCATCTTCCGTCATGGTCTGACACCAGCCGTTTTTGACAGCCCAGTTGCCGGCGGAGGCGGAGAATGATGCCACAGTGAACAGCAGGGGAAAAAGAATTCTGGTATTCATGACTGACCTCTGAAATTAAAGAGCGTGTTATTGATAATGACAGACGGTATACGGCAGTGGTTACCGTAATCCGTTGTCGTGTAAAGGTATACGGTTGCCACGGGGGACTCCGGGGCGTTCAGAACAGGTGATCCCACAGTGTGACCAGCAGGTGGATAATGCGGTCCCGGGTTTTGCGCAGAAGCTGTAACATCCAGGCCGGAAAACTGAAACGGGCAACGGCGTCGTCAAAACTTTTCCCGATGGTTTCACCAAAAGTCTGTTGTGCGTGTTTCCGGGCCTGTTCAGAGCGGTTTTCTCCCCGGATATGTGAATACACCGCGCTGGTTGCCTGTGGTGGCAGTGCGTGGATCATCAGCGACACAAACGCCGGAAGGTTCCAGCCGACAGGTGCAGCAACGGAGAGTACCGGAAATGATGAAGGGAACAGGGTTGCCACCCGGGCTGTCACCGTCGCCAGTGAGAGCGACTGCTGACGGGACGGGCATTTTTCTGTGGCATTCCATTCTTCAGCAGGAAACACGCGATCGGCATGGCTGAGAACAAACAGAAAACGCGAGGGATCTGCGCCTTCATTCAGTAAAAACTGATGCATGGCAATATCAGCAGCATACGCACGTTCATCAGCCCGCAGGATCCAGATAATCAGATCCAGTTCCGGTAGCAGCTGACGATAAAGTGTCCGGTATTCCTGATCATGCTGCGGTGTTTCACCAATGCCGGGCAGATCGACCAGCGTCATTCTGCGTTCACCGAACTGCAGGGTAAGACGATGAGCCTGGCGGGTGCAGCCGTTCAGAGGATGTGTGGCGCAGATACGGGACTGAAAAATGGCATTACACAGACTGCTTTTGCCTGTTCCGGATTTACCCATAATGCCAATCACGGGCTCGTAATGAATAACACTGTGGAGATGTTCAAGGATTTTCTGGCGAATTTCTTCAGGAAGAAACGTCAGATGTGATTTCACTTGTGCGGAGAGGGAAGAATGGCTGAATGACATACCGTTATCCTGTTGATTTCGCTGAACCGGATCACACTAATCCGGCTTATCATTCAGGTAATATGGACGTGAAAAAATCTGGAGTGACAGAGTGCGGGAGGTGAGATGACGGCACAACAAAGTGATGCGCTGCGTGAGATTGCTAATAAGGCCAGAGTTACCACCATTCTTCAGTGTAAGGCCTGGAAAGATACCCAGCGAATACTGAAGCGCAGCGGACTCGTGTGCAGAGAACGGTCAGAGCCGTTTGATCCGGAGAAACATTTTGACTGTTATACGGTGCGTTATCTGTACCTGCTTAACATAATGGCACTTGAGCTAAAGTCAGATACACGGATTAAGGTTGAGGTGGGGCAATGGTATCGCATGACGGGTAAACGTTTATCACTTAATGTCCCGCCTTTTATGCTGATCCCGCGTAATATCCGGAGAAAAGTGGACGGATTCAGACAATCCAGACAATCCAGACAATCAGAAGATGAAGCAACCAAAAATCCGCCTCAACCGTTCACGGGCAGTTTGTATAAGGTTTTGAGCAGGGACAGCGATTCGGCTGAGCTGGACGCCTGGTTTGCTGAACCGCCGCTGACACGGCAGGAAGTGTGGGAGGGGAGGCGTGTTACAGATTTTGATCCATGGGCGCTGTCTTCGTTTATTTGCCGTTCAGAATCCCCGACGTTTGAACTTTTTTACCAGGAATATAAGCGACTGGGATTAAAATCTCTTTTTGTATCAGGGGTAATGTTTGAACAGTTTTTAACAGGGCTAAGTTTCAGAAAATATGGGGACTGGGTTGAATCTCAGTTACTGGAATCACTGGGAAATGTGATGTTTTTCATGCTGCTTTATGACATGGAAAATCTGGATAAGTTTATAAAAGAACTGATGGACATTAATGTTCAAAGTGAAGATTCGAAGGAAAAAGGGAAATCACGAAAAGAGAGAATGCTGGAGTATATCAACTCATATATCCGCAATGTTTATGGAAGATTCCTTTGTACGTCAAAAGAAAGGTACGAACAGCATAAACGCAAAAACAGCAGCAAAAAGAAAAACGGTTCTGGTGGAACTCATTAACGGGAATAATCCCCTGCTGTTTTCTGCATAAACAGACGATCAGCTGATAAGATGAGTTTATCCAGGATTTCAGCCTGCGTCAGATTATTCTTTTTTGCCATTTTCCGGAGTGCATTCCTGGCTTCCGGAGAAATCAGGGCACTTATCTGTACCCGGGAATCGGTTTTCTCATACCGGAACATTTTCTGGTATGAGCACTTCATGCGCCTGAGAAAATCATTCTGCTGATAAACTAATTCTTTTAACTTTTGAGGTTCAGTACCGACAGAATAGATTTTCATGAAGACACGGCGCACATAAGCTATTATGAACAGACGTGACTCCCCTGAAGCTTTAAATTCTGAAATATCAGGACAGTGACGTTCTTCGTCAGTGCAATGTTTTTGCAGATACGCCCATGCCCATTTGATATGTATCCGCCGGGAACCAAGCCATGTCATGGGGTTCACTTTTTCAGCATATGACCATAAAAAATGAACGACATACAAGAAGTCAGATACATTTTCTGTCCCGGTTAGCCTTATAAGCTCCTGTAGCCATTTTCTCGTCACACGAATCCTTGCCTGATGATTAGCTGGAGCTGCTTCTGTGGCAAACAGTCTGGCATACAGACAGGAAATTCCGTAATCTGCATATTGCTCACCTGAGAGTCGGACAATACTGTCAGGAACATGATATATAAACATCCATACCCAGAATGCGGCTACAGGGTCTTTTTGCACCCACTCCGGAACAACGTCTCTGCCTGCATTATCAGCATTAACAGAAGGTGATTTATCGTTATGTCGGTAATATTCATATTCCATCCGACTAAAAACATGATCAGATTCATCTGGTGAATGCACAGACATGAACTCCCTGGGCATAAATGCACAACCAACTCTATAGAACTCTTTAACCCCCCTCTTATCACCTCTGTCAGTAAATTTCGCCTGAATCCCCTTTTATCCATACATCAGAAAAAATGCAATAACGTTCATGGACTCTTTTCTCTGATTTACATAAAAACACAGAAAATTACAATGTGATTAATATCACGTTTTTTAAAAAATTATATTGACATCATGTTATTTCCTGTAGTTTGCAATAAAAAATTTTCTTAAAATATTTATATGAATATTTTTGATGCCTCAACATGCTGTCGTTATATAGAGTGTCTTCTCATCATTTATGGTTATTTCTCTCAATGCGCATACGCTCTGTCAGGGCATGTCTGTAGCTGCCATGATGGGGAATGAGAACTCAGCAAAAGGATTTTGGATGCAGTGAAGTTCTCCCGGAGACGGTTCTTCTGAGGTGGGGGTGGCATCATATCCTCTTACATAAGATGATGGCGTGCGCGGGAAAGCTTTCTTCTGTACTCAGGTTGTTGTTGGTTATCCCCGGTCGTCATTGTTTTCCTGACATTAAGATCCTGATTCCAGGATCTATAGCACAGTCGTTTCCTTGTGTGCTGTTATGCTTCTGCTCAGTTCAGAACAATTGCTTCATCCGGCATGGAGAATTCCGGTGAGTGAGGCAGTAAGAAATGACTGACATGAATGTTATATGTGAAGGGGCCGGAGAGACGTCATAATCAGTATGGCTGTCATTCTGGCTGGAAAATGCGATCACTTTCCGGGGTAAAAGACAACATGGAAGCTGACGAACGGGATGCTCCGGATGGTCTTTTCAGGGAGGCCTGGGTAAATAATTTCAGAGTAAATCTGTATGTTTTTTAAACAGTAAAGATCCATGCTGGCCGTGAAAAACTGAAATCAACACTCAGTCTGCATGGATGTCTGAAGATGTTGAGAATGTCGGGAATGGTACTATACACGTATTTTACTTAAGTGTTTTACCAAACATACACGTATTTAACTAAGCATTTCAGTAAGTGTTATACACGCTTTCTCATAAACAATTCTACAAGTATTTTCATTAAGCATTGCTGTACACATTGTTTGATCTGATACACATCCAGTTTAGTAAATCTTTACGTTTAGTAAATCTTTACGTTAACTAAATCAGTTTAATGCTGCTGTAAAACCTTTCTGTTTAAGCAATCAATCTGCTATTCGATTTTACTGATGTTACGTTTAACCTTTCCTGAGATTTCGAGTTTCGACGTTAGCTTGAGAAAAGTATCTTTACGCTAAATCAACCCGAACTTTCCTGAAGTAATCTGACGTTCTTTTCGATGTGCTTACGACGATTCTGTTAAACGACTTTCTGGATGTTTTGATAACAATCAGATTGAGGCATTAACGATTCCTGACGTTTTTCTTTTCCGTGTAAGGTCATTCTTTTTGTCATGAGGTTTCTTCTTGCATTGCGAAAGTGTGATGAACGGTTTTGGTGTTTTGATTCAGATGAGATTTACGTTATCGATGGTTAATCGTTTTTATGGTGCGTAGTGAAACGTAACATTTTCGGGATGAGAAAATCGATTCTGATGGTGATGGTGATGGTGATGGTGATGGTGATGATCGTGTTACGGCGTTATCTGTAAACAGGTTTTAAGCGTGTCATTCGCATCCGTGATTGAGTTGTGTGATTAAGTTGTAGGTTTTGGCGTTGTTGTTGATTTGCATTGCCAGGAAGCGTTCTGGTTGCATTTCTGGTGTTTTGTTCGAATGTTCTGTGGCTCCTTTTCCCTTCAGACTTTTCTCGTCGTCCATGTCGTTTTTAAATCCATTCATGCTGTTGTTGCGTATTTTGCTGCTGTGTGCAGGATTATCTTTTCGTTCCGGGATGGTTTGTTCCGTTTCAATCACTCTTAATCAGAGAGTTGTAGTATTGCTCAATGTCGGATGCCGTAAAGTTTTACTGCGTTGATTAATGATGTGAAGTCAATCCAAATCAACGGAGATCTCTCATCATGAATCAACCAATACACAATGCTTACTGGTTATCCCGTTTTGACAGCCTTCTCGACAGTGCCCTGGCGCAGCACCGTGCCGTCTCGTTAATCCGGGTGGATTTACGTTTCCCTGAGTATATGCCTGTCACCATCATGGATCCCGATCCGGATTCAGCGGTGATTTCTCGTTTTTTTGCATCCCTGAAAGCCAAAATTCAGGCTTACCAGCGGAAAAAAAGATGTGCCAATCAGCGTGTGCATGCAACCAGCCTGCGTTATTTCTGGTGCCGGGAGTTCGGCAAGATGTATGGCAGGAAACATTATCACGTGATATTACTGCTCAACAAAGATACCTGGTGCTCGCTCGGGGATTTCAGCGAACCGTCTTCGCTGGCGACGATGATCCAGGAGGCATGGTGCAGCGCCCTGCATCTTGAGCCCTGGCAAGGCGATGGCCTGGTCCATTTTTCCAGGTGGACGCCTTCCCGTAAACCAGCATCGTCTGATGTTCGCCCTTCTTCCGATGACACGCCTTTGTCGGGTGGATGTTCTGATACCTGGAAGGCTTCAGACAAAAAGTCTGGTGAAGCCGCTGTTCTCTGGATCAAGCGTGGTGATGTGGAAGCGATGCAGAAAGCCCGGAACAGAGCCAGTTATCTCGTGAAATATGAGACGAAGCAGCATGACGGTTCCGGGCAACGTAATTATGGTTGCAGTCGTGGGCCGGGGCGTTTGCTGGATGGCAGGTGAACCGGGTAAAACGGCATCCGGCGCCTGAGCGTATACCACGGTAAGGTCGTTGGCTGACGCCCTTAGCTCGTTTTCTGAAAAAGTCGTCCTGAAGTCATGTATCTGCTTCCATTCTCATGTTCATATTTCTCTGACGCTTTCACTGTCTGTCATCGGAAGTACCGATTTATTTTGGTGCTGCGCACTTACGGCCATTCACGGAAGAGGATTGTGGTGAACAGTAGGAGTCTGGCTGCTGGCGAGGGAAGGTTCAGGACTGGTATGGGGTTTAGTGCTGGAGGATGACTTTGAATCCCGGATTGACCAGTGAGGGGGCAGTGAGAGGATGCTCTGGTGTAACAGGCCTGGATTGCAAAATATAAAACCGGTTGTACACTCGTAACGGGCAAAAGGATACGAGCAATAACACATGGTACCCGGTGAGACTGGCTCTTGTATCACATTACCGGGAATATTCTGACAGGTGAAATGTTCTGATAAGAATCATCCTGAGGGAGGATACAACGGATATGAACGTTATTGACAGCCGCATTCGTGATGTGAAATTTGGTGAAAATGTGAAAGTCGTCATGCCAGTAAACCTCTATGAATGTGAACTGGGGGATGATGTTTTTATCGGTCCCTTTGTGGAAATACAGAAGGGATGTATCATTGGCAACCGGAGCCGAATTCAGTCCCACAGTTTCATCTGTGAGAACGTCATTTTAGGTGATGGCTGTTTCATCGGTCATGGCGTAACTTTTGCTAATGATCTTTTTAAGTGTGGTGGTCCCGATGCCTCTGCAGAAAGCTGGATACGCATCGTATTAGGTAACACTGTAACAGTGGGTAGCGGAGCGACCATTTTAACCACAGAAATTTGCAGTGGAGCAGTGATTGGTGCTGGTAGTGTGGTTACAAAGCCCGTGCTGGTAAAAGGCGTGTATGCCGGTAATCCAGCCAGACTTTTGAGAACACTTTAATTATATTTAACTCAATAATAAATCAGACAGTGAATATAATTCTGCCCCGATTATACTAATCACGATGAGTATCGATGAGTCTCATATTTATGCTGTTATTAGATTCATTGCCATAGTTATTTATTGCTTGTCGCTGGTTCGTAAGAGCAGGAGCTTAAAACTCGGGGAGACGCTGAATGCCATAATTGGCAGTACAGAAGGTGATATGTGTCGTCAACAAAAGGAGTCGTTCGCTGCCCTGACGCAACATAAAGCGTGCATTGATGCTTTTCTCTGTGGTTGTACAGTTATATGCGCAAGGACGGGAACCAGTCTGCCGATCCTGCAGCAATAACGGGCAATCTCCGTACGCCCTTATTGATTATACCTGTGTGTAAGTTCACAGAGATATTGCAATTGCCTCCGGATAAGTAAGGGGAGATTGCACTATGCAAATGCAGCATCTGATGGTTGGCTATCCTAAACGGCCGATTATGCGTTGAGGCTTTCAGTGATGGCTGATATAGCAACAATGAGAATGAAGGCTCTGCACTTCTGGGATAAACACGGTATTTCTGCGGCTTCTGAAGCCTTTGGCGTGTCCTGCCGCACGCTTTACTGGTGGCGTCAGTTACTGAACAAGGGAGGACCTGAGGGGCTAATCCCGCACAGTAAGGCACCTCTGGTGCGACGAAAAAAGCACTGGCATCCCGATGTGCTGAAAGAGATTCGACGCCTCAGGACAGAGCTGCCAAACCTCGGTAAAGAGCAGATTTTTGTTCGCCTGAAGCCCTGGTGCGCACAGCGCCATCTGACCTGCCCGAGTGTTTCCACCATCGGCAGAATGATCGCCACCGCACACGATAAAATGCGGATGGTACCAGTACGTCTGAGCTCGCGGGGTAAGGCTCTGCTTGTCAAAAAGCGAACCGCCAAACCCCACCGGCCAAAGCACTACCGTCTGGTAAAGACCGGTGAGCTCATTGGGATGGACGCCATTGAGCTCAGAATGGGTGAAATGCGTCGCTATATCATTACCATGATCGACGAACGTGAATTTGGCAAAAAATTACAGGCAGGCAGAAAAAGTGTGTCAGGAGGGCATAAATACAGATATGAGTATAACGGTCAAACAATGTACTGGAGTGGACAAGGTCGTCGGCCTAATGTTATTGCAGAAGCAATAAAAGCCGGAGGTTCTCTTGATGATTTTCTTATATCTCAGGATACATCATCTTGTTCTGATTATGAGTGATACATCTAATCGGTTCAATGTCGCTGTAATGCTCGCATTTTGATGTTTATATGGCAGCGTTACCGTTCATTGTTTCAGTTACAAATTGATCGTCATGCCACAACCTGAAATTGTAACTATCATCGGGTCTTTCAAGTCGCTTATGCATATGAAGCCAGGGAGGAAGAGGAAAACGAAAGTTAAAAATTGAACTGCCTCATAGCGCATCTGAAGTTCGCAATACGATCTTGATACTGGAAGTTGGTATTAATATTTTATCTGTATTCTTACTGAATGTACATATATCATTGTTGTAATTAGTTGGTAGCATACGGTATTTGTAACTTTCCTTTTCAGGAGCATGTTAACCATGGATGAGATTACATTTTAATTAAGGTTTTTAAATTTATTATATTCGACTAATTTTAAATCTGTGCTGTGGGAATCTTCATATCCTGAGATCTTCCTGATACCTGCACTCTCTTTTTCTTACCTTCATGGTTGTCAGTATATTATTATTTTTACATCAAACATGGATAATTTTAATTTAGGTTTATTACTATTATTACACTTGCCCTTTACTTTTACTCTGTCTTTATTTACTCTTGTTATCGTATCCACTCCATCCCCCTCAATCATAATTACTGTAACTCATATGATGTTCGGATAAGTTATTCTCTACTACGCTATTGCTGATATCCATCTGTTCTCATTTTCAGTGAAACAGCAATTGATTTTAATCTTATCCATCATGAACTGTATTTGCTTAACAATGATTGTTTATCTGAAGTGTTTTAACTATTCTGGTTGGAAACAATTTCTCTGTCATCACAGATTAACTGAATGTTTACTCTTTGATAAGGTATCCATGATTCCGTCATGTTTAACAGCGCAGGATAAACAACAGAATTAACAGAGTGAATTTCTGATTATATTTGTTGCCGGTTGTATTGTTTAAGGTACTGGGTGAAAATTATTCATCCATGGTATGTTGTCTTATGCTATCGTGTGTCGTTAACGTTCATATCCTGGAAAACAGATTGAATAAGCGCGTGTGAGTTTATTGTGGTGACCTTATAAACGTTTTTTCAGACTCACTGAGAGCAAATTTACAAATCATGAGCTTATAGTTGTAATATGTTTCCTAACCGCCTGGCAGCGGGATTACAGTTCGTATTTTTCTGTATTTCACTGTGTTGTATTGAATCTGTATTTTCTTCGCACCTCGTTTATCTCATCTCTATAGACAATGCCATCAGATAACTCATACCCTTCAGCACAACGCTGTGTGTCGTTAATAATCCGTCGTATCCATTCTGTTACAGCATGCCTGATAAATACCATCTGTAAGTTATTACCGTTTTAGATCTGATTATGAGCGAAAGCATTAATTCGCTCACAGAGCTTAAAACATCATTAACTTTCAGGAGTCATCAACATGCCTAAATCTTACACACCAAACTGGTTTTTTACCGCTTTACTTGACAATCACATCAATCAAATGATGGCACGCTATTCCTGCCTGCGGGCCTTACGGATGGATTTCTTCTACAGGAAAGATACGCCCGATTTCTTACAACCTGATCATCGCTGGCTTGAATTACAGTTGCGTATGCTGCTGGAGCAGGTGGAACAATTTGAAAATATCGTTGGTTTCTTCTGGGTGATTGAATGGACGGCTGATCATGGTTTTCATGCGCATGTCGTTTTCTGGATCGATCGTCAGAGGGTTAAAAAAATATATCCCTTTGCGGAGCGGATAGCGGAATGCTGGCAGGCAATTACGTATAACTGTGGTTCGGCGCACCGCTGTACATATCAGCCGCATTATGCATACAACATCAACATTCCTGTGCGCCACAACGATCCTGAAAGCATCGATAATATTCGCGGTGCCCTGCATTATCTGGCAAAAGAAGAACAAAAAGACGGGCTGTGTGCCTACGGCTGCAATGAAGTTCCTGAACGTCCTGCTGCAGGGCGTCCTCGTAAGCCTCACTTCTGAAGCTTAAGGCCTGAGCCTCCGCTCCTGGAAACACTCCGTCGGTAAAAACTTACCGCATTGATTAATGATGTGAACTGAAGTCAACGGAGATCATTCATCCTGAACCTGAATCCGGTGTTCTGTCCCTTATCTTCCCGTTCTGCTTCAGTTCTTCACTTATTCCATCAATCTCATCCGCAAGCCATAACACGTCAGCTCATTCACGGGCAGGACGCATTGTGGGCTGCGCATAACGGAACATATCTTATGAATGCTATTCCTTATTTCGACTATAGCCTGGCACCCTTCTGGCCATCTTATCAGAACAAAGTCATCGGCGTCCTTGAGCGTGCGCTGCGTGAGCAGTCCGGCTCACGGATACGGCGGATCCTGCTTCGTCTGCCGTGGGAACATGACAACGCCTTCAACAGCAGACAGACCTGGTTTGGTATGGATTTTATCGAAACCGTCAGTGCGCTGATGAATGCGAAACCCGGACGCGACCTTTGCTGGCTCCTGACCCGTCATCCGGAAAAGCCGGAATACCACGTGGTGCTGTGCGTCAGACAGGAGTATTTCGACGGCCCCGAACTGGACCGGCTGATTCTGGATGCCTGGAGCAACGTACTGGGCTTCGCGTCACCGGGGGAAGCGGCACCGTACCAGAAACAGATAACCCGGGATGTGGTGCTGGACAGTCGTTCACCGGACTGCGAAGACATCCTCAAAGATTTGATCTGGGCGTTCAGTGATTTCGCCCGCGATCGTCGTGGTGTGTGCGATCCGGAAGCCCGTTGCCTCGCCGGTAATCCCGGCTATCCCGGATCTGCAGGACCGTTCTGAGAATACGGCTCAGCACCTTTCCCCGCATTCGCACAACCTTCATAAATCTCACAGAGGATATTCTGACCATGTTGACCTCAATGACAGGCCACGACTGCGTGTTGCTGCGTGCCGACGATCCCCTGATCGACATGAACTACATCACCAGTTTCACCGGTATGACAGATAAATGGTTTTACAAGCTGATCAGTGAAGGCCATTTCCCGAAACCCATCAAGCTGGGCCGCAGCAGCCGCTGGTACAAAAGTGAAGTGGAGCAGTGGATGCAGCAGCGAATTGAGGAATCACGAGGAGCAGCTGCATGAAACGTGTTGTGATGCCGGTACGCTGGCAATGTGCAAAATGCCGGCGCTGGTATTGTGGAACCCGGCCCTGCCCCTGGTGCTGGCGACATTACCGTTCATCTTCCTGCTGACCCTCTCCGGTCAGCCAGCAGATTGTAGCTCTTTCCTGACTGATTCGTCATTCCATTCACATTGTTTATAACTGGCATTACACCGGTGCCGGAGTGTTTTTCTGTAAGTCTGCGCCGGTTCAGTAAATTAGAAAAGAAACATTTGTCAGCGCCAGTGATATA
>NZ_JABWMS020000071.1:0-22525 GCF_013369155.2 Escherichia sp. 94.0001
TATAGAAACAGCATAGTTCTTTATATATGCTGCTCTGTGCAATTGTGACCATGCGATTTTAAACTCTACATAAACCTTTTCAGTTTCATCTGCAATGTCTTTCATTTTTATAAAATGAATATCGAAAATATCACCAAGTTCTTCTAAATATGTTTTATATTCTACACCTATTGTTTGTTCAGGATCGAAACCGATACCAATAGTAATTACATTATTCAGATCCCCATTATGGACTAGAGATCTAAATCCATCTATGCGCCTGTTCCCCATAGCTTCTAAATATATAGGATCACACTGCTCACGGTCTAATATTTGTTGAAGATAAAATAATGCAATTAAAATAGTAGTCTTGCCCGCGCTGTTTGGCCCCAATAGTAATGTTACAGGTGCAAAATCAATTTCCTGCCGCTCTCTAACAGATCTGAAATTTTCAAGTACAAGTTTAGTTAATTTCATAATGAACCTTACATGAAATATTTATTCGATAGGTTTGATGCTAAAAGTTGAAGTTGCATTGCGCTTTTATCATAAATGCTTAGTCCTTTTTTTATTTTTTTATAAATAATCTCATACTCATCTTGTAGATGCTTAGGTGGGATTAATATCTCTATATTCTGCAATTCCTGTGCATTAATATTAGCCATGCCAACAATACTTTTACACATATTCATCAATGTGATTTTGCCATGGATGGAATTAAGATACCCTGAAATATAGTAGTTATTTCCGATAGAATTAGGTCTAACGCGGATTAAATATCCAGCAAATGCCATAGGCCTGTCTTCTTCATACACAGCTGTTTTACCAACAAGTTCCTTACTGTTAGTACGATTGAAAAGAAGATCGCCTTCTTTAACCAAATATTTATCCTTTTCTTTTACACTGAGATCAAGATATTTTAAATCTGTAAAATCCCACCTACCTTGATATGTTATATTACCCATCCGTAATATAGGATATTCACCAGAATCAATAGAGGCTTTTGCTGAAGTTCCATAATTTACTGAATCAACCAAGTCGCGAATCGTTCCTTTCGGGAAACGATGTATGTTGTTTGCAGGAGTTCCAAACATCTCTAGAAACTTAGCCCGCAAAAAATCATCAGCCAGTTTGATGGCTTGTTCGCGTTTTTGGCGTATACCCTCAGCTTTATCGAGAAGATCCACAATTCGTTTCTGCTCTTCAAAAGGTGGTAATTTAATAAATGTATCATAGAGATCGTCTCTATTTAATCCAGGAATACTTGTGGTAATCGTTTTCTTAGTGAGATCAATTCCGCTCAGAATATAAAACAAGTATCGGAGATCTAACTTATTATTATCTTTGATCTCAACGTAATAAGCAGTATCAATGATCCAACCTCCGTCAGGAGCCCAGGTAATAGCACCAACGCTGCCTTTGCGACCAATAATTATCGTGGGATAGCTGCAAAGCGTTTTATCGTGGTTGCCGACAATTCCTGAACTACCAAAAACATGGACACTTCCATTCGATACTCGCTGATCAGCTTTTAATGCTTTTCCGTAGTGAACATTAATAACATCCCCTAACTTCACCATCGCCGAACTCACAGCATACCCTCCAGCTCATCCAGATCCGCCAGAATTTCTTTTTCCAAATCTTTTAAGCGCTTTAGTATCACCTTCGGATCTTCATATTCCTCCGCCTGATACACCACTTCTTTATAACGATTGATAGAGAGATCGTATTTCTGCGCAGCAATATCCGCTTTCGGTACAACAAACGCCGCCTGCGTGCGATCTTTAAAATCAACGCCAGCATCAATCCCTTCCGGGTACTGCTGTTTAAGCAACGAGGCTAACTTCTCACCCATAAAGTTATCAACCGGTAGCCCGCGTAAAGTACGGTAATGCTTCCAGCTTGCCAGCAGATGCGGCAGATCGTTGTCTTTTATCGGGTTGCGCTTATCATCCAGGCTGTAGCCATCATTTTGCAGATCGTAGAACCAGACCTCATCCGTTTGACCGCCTTTGGTAAAGATCAGGATCGCCGTCGCCACGCCAGCGTAAGGTTTAAATACACCAGAAGGCAGATTGATCACCGCTTCCAGTTGGTTATCTTCCACCAGCGTTTTGCGAAGTGACTGGTGCGCCTTGCTGGAGCCAAACAGCACGCCCTGCGGCACGATAGTGGCACTGCGCCCGCCCACTTTCAGCATTTGCAGAATACGCGCCAGGAACAGCAGTTCGGTTTTTTTGGTTTTCACCATTGCCGACAACGTGGAGTCGATATCTTCCTCGTCCAGTGAACCGGTAAAAGGCGGGTTCGCCAGAATCAGATTGAAAGCGTTTTTACTGGCCTGAGGGAAGTTAGTGCTGAAGCTCTGGCTCATGGTGTCCTGATAGTGAATATCCGGCGCTTCCACACCGTGCATAATCAGGTTCATAGCGGCGATACGCAGCATGGTGGTATCAAAATCGTAACCGTGGAACATATTGTTATCTACATGGTTACGCCACGGTGTCAGCAGATCGCCGGTAAAGATTTTTTGCTCTTCCAGTTCGCCACGTTCGTTGGTGCCAATCTCAGTATGGATGGATTCCAGCGAGCTGTACTTCTCCAGAAGATATTCATAGCTGGTTGCCAGAAAACCACCGGTGCCACAGGCGGGATCACAAATCGTCTCGCCGCGGGCCGGGTTCGGCTCCATCATTTCAACCATCGTGCGGATAATGTGGCGCGGCGTGCGGAACTGACCGTTGATTCCGGCAGTGGTCAGCTTGCTTAACAGGTATTCGTAAAGGTCGCCTTTGGTGTCGCCACGATCCAGCGGCAGGTTTTTGATCACCTCAACCGCTTTGGTCAGTAATGACGGCTTAACAATCTCCAGACGAGCATCTTTCATAAAGTTGCCCAGCAGCGTCACCTTCGACGCATCGGCCTGGCCAAGCTGACGAAAATGCTGGAATACGCCATCGCGCACCACTTCCATCATCTCATCCGAGCCAAGATTGCTATAGTGACTGAAACGGAACTCCTGCTGTTCTGGCGCAAAACGCGGTTTAAAATCAATTCCCGCGATTTGTTTACGCTTCTCGTCGCGTTGTTCCTGGGTATCCAGCATCCGGGAATACATCAGATAGGTGATCTGTTCGATTACGGTCAGCGGGTTGGTGATACCACCCACCCAGAAATCTTCCCACAGGCCGTCGATTTTACTTTTTAAGTCACCAGTGATCATTGTTAGCGTTTATATCCTGTTTTAAATACAAAAGCCCCGCTGTCGGGGCTTGTCATGTGCGTATTATACCGTCGCTGCGTCGGTCACAACACCCAGCTCTTCGACTATCTTTTGCAGGCGGGCGATCTGCTCTATATCCGGGAACACACCGGTAACGCCTTCGTTGTGGATATGCGTAAAAGGCTGTTCAAAGAGCTGCCGCATTTCAATGGTGCCGTAATCGCGAATGTGGTTTTTCAGCAATGACAGGAAGCGCAGTTGTTGGCTGGTCAGACTGTTATCAGCGGCGAACTGAGCAAAGCGCACTTCCACCGCGTCGCTGTCCATCCCGATGATGGTACGCAAAAGTTTATCCAGGCTGGCAGTTGCCTGCGGATAGAACTCTTTCAGTGCCCGGATATCAACGTTGGGGTTCTGGATCAGCACCAGCTTCGCCAGCTCATCCAGCTCGTTTTGCGTGACTGGCTCACCGTTGCGGATTTTCTTCAGCACCGGATTTTGCTGGAACAGCGGCTCCAACGCTCCCTGAACCTGCTGGCGATAGAGTTTGAAATCAATCGAGCGGATATTAGTTTTGCGGGTCTCTGTCTGGATCAGGTTCGCATCTTCGGTAATATCTACCTGTATCGAACCAAATTTTGGCGTCGCGTCTTTTTCCATCAGGTGCATGATGCCGCGCAGATGAATGCGGATATCTTCCAGCTCTTCCAGGCTGGCCTGCTTCCACCAGCCTAAATCACGAAGCTGATTGATCCGCGGTCCTTGCTGTTGGACCTGCGCCAAATGCGGCGGCAGGCGCTCCACTTTTTCGACGATGACCGGCCAGAGCACATCCAGCTCTTCCGGGTTGGTATAACGGGCAGTTTGCGCCGCCAGAATATCCATATCAAAGCGCATAGCGTCGCTTTGCCCGCGCACGTCCAGCCACTGCATCAGCGGGGCCAGGACAGATAGCAAATCCTGCTGTGTTTTCGGGGAAAGCTGGCGCAGCACTTTTTCATCGCTGTACTGCGCTTTTTGATGCCACTTTTCCTGGACGGCAATCGACTTTTCATCCAGTGCATTGATTTGCTCGCGTAGCTGGTGAGCAACTAAATCCACCGCCTGTTTGTCGAATTTACGTTGCGCAGCGGCCCCCAGCATAACCCACGCTTCGAAGCGTTTTTGTGCAAGCGATTTTGTCGCTGTGACTTCGGCCTCTTCGGTATGCAGTTCGTGATACTCAAAATTGCCCCAGTGATCGAAAATGCGGAATTTCTGTTTATCCAGAGGTTTGCCGTTATCGTCGTAACCGTACAACCCCGGACAGAGGCGCGTACCACGGCCAATCATCTGCCAGAACTTCACTTTTGATTTGACCGGTTTGGCAAAGACCAGATTCACAATTTCCGGGACATCAATACCGGTATCGAGCATGTCAACGGAGATAGCGATGGTCAGCTCTTTGTTGGTGCTTTCATCCAGCCCTTTAAAATCATCAATCAGTTGCTCGGCGCGGGGATCGTAATTGTCGATGACCTGGCAGAAGCGCCCGGCAAACTGCGGGTACATATCGTCGAATAATTCATTCAACAGCAGCGCGTGTTTGTGGTTACGGGCGAAAATGATGGTTTTACCTGGCAACTGGCCGTCCCGATCTTTCAGGCCATTTTCCATCAGGTTACGCAGGATATAGCGGTTGGTGTCTTTGTTGTAGATCGCCTCATCCAGCGCCTTGCCATCAAACTCCAGCGTATTGGGATCTATGCCTTGTTCTTCCAGCTCGCGGATTTGTGCGTCGCTTAATTTCTCCCGTTTGATGCCTTCGCGCAGGAATTCTGTGGTGTGCGTGACAACCTCATAGGGAACCAGATTGTTATCGGCGATGGCATCTTCCAGGCTGTAGTTGGCGGTAGGAATACGTCCTTCACAACCAAACAGGCCGAAAGTGGTTTTACTCACCATGTCAATCGGCGTGGCCGTCAGGCCAATCTGGAGGGCATCAAAATACTTAAACAGATCGCCGTAAACGTTGTAGATAGAGCGATGGGATTCATCGGCGATGATCAAATCGAAATAACCAACATCGAAATGGTCCATGATTTTCATCATACCAGGATAGGTGGCGATGTAGATCCTAGCATTCTGCCTGTCTGCTTTTTTCGATTTCCCGACCACATACAGCGGCTCATTGGTGAATTGATTAAAGGCATTCGCCGCCTGTTTACGTAGTTCCTTGCGGTCGCAAAGAAACAGGACGCGTTTTACCCAGCGGGCATCAATCATCAGTTTGCTTAGCGCTATTGCCACGCGGGTTTTGCCTGTACCCGTAGCCTGAACAATTAGCGATTGCCGGTATTTGTTGGTAAACCGCTCGCTGACACGGGCAATGGTTTCAAGCTGGTACAAACGTCCGGCAACGGCCTTACCTTCGTTATCTTTTACGTGCGGCACACTGTTCAGCGGAAGACGGGTTTCACGCTGTTGAATAAGATATTGCAGGCTTTCCTTGCTGTAGAAGCCAAACACCCGACGCGGGGGATAACCATGAGTTTTATGGTCATCCCACAGCCAGATATCATAGCCGTTGGTGTAGAAGATGATCGGACGCTGGCCGTATTCTTTTTCCAGCCAGTCTGCATACAGCCGGGCCTGAATTCGTCCTTGCTCGGCATTGACGCTGGTTTTTTTTGCTTCCACCACCGCCAGCGGTTTGTGTGCCTCATCCCACAAGACATAGTCCGCATAACCGTCTCCGGTCGCGGTAGGTTGTTCTTTAACGGGATGTTCCTGCGTAACCTGATCGGTATTTTTAAGGCCTTCGCCTACATTCCAGTCAGCAGCAAGCAGGCGAGAGTCAATCAGGCGACGGCGGGTTTCCGCTTCATCAATAGAGAGAATATCGGCAACATGCTGGTTACGCGCTCTGGCTTCATTCAGGCGTTGAGTGAGGTGTTCGGCCTTTTCCTGTTCTTGCTGTAGTGCGCGTTGCAGCGCCAGTTCGCGCTCACGGCTTTCATCCTGAGCCCTGATTGCATCTTCCAGACGTTTTTCATCTGCACGACCTGAAGATTGTGTTAATGGAGGGAGTGTAAATTTGGGGCAGTCATCAACATTACCGTGGGCGTAGCGAACATACAGCCAAATTCCCAACAAATACGCTTCTTTGAGCAGCCAGTAAGTATCTTTAGCTTTGATACGTCCGCCGTGCGCGGCACGGTTGCCATGGATACGCAGCGCATCCATTTTCATGATGATGGCTTCCGGCATCATGCTGGTAAAGACATCAGCATTCATTAAATCGTAAAGATTAGCCTTAATACCTTCCGGCAACCGCTCCTGACGATACAACCAGCGCACCATCAATTCGGTGTAGTTGCGCAGCTTGACCAGACAGCTTTCCGGATCGGAGTGAACATAGCGTTCCGCCATACACGCGAGTTCAGCCAGTTCCGGCCACTGGCTGCGCAACATTTCAAAATTGAGAGACTGCTCCATCAATCATCGCCTTATGTCGTGGATACAACAGCATTTCTGGAAAGAATATCACACTAATTTGGCCGACGAAGTGAGCCGGAAAGGGCGGAATTACCATTAATTCTCATATTTAAAGTCGATGTTTATTTTGAGTGTTTCAATATTCACAGTGACTTCGCAACCATGCCAGAATGGCTTTTCTTGTGATTTAAAGTTATCCACAAACAAATTTCTTAGTTCCACCAAAAGATCTAAAAGTCTTTCACTGGCATCTGCGGTTTCAGTGATCCAATGTTGATTGCCCTGTTTATCTACATAGTCATAAGTAAACTCACCACAGTCGCTTTCCGGTTCTAACTTTGCACACAGAATGATTTTGACTGCATCACTAGGAGTGATCGATAGCAACACCGAACCAATGTCATTATAAATATCCTGATCAGAACGCATTATTTACCTCCGGGTGCATTGTTAAATACTTTTTCAATCGGGCGACCTCCATCTATCGAATATACTACTTTAAATTTAGCAGGTCTGACACTATCCCCAATATACGATGGCTGAATGTTGACCTTAACCTCTTTTCCTTCACCCAATGCTTTTGCCCAAGTATTTTCCATCTGCTTCCAGGCTCCTTTGTTCAGATTTCCATCCATTGGAACAAGGTTCAATTTTTCACCAGGACCATTAAAAATACTGGCTATTAAATGACCACCCTCATCTCCATCAAGGCCACACTTACCTGCTTTACATTGTTGATAGCCATTTCTATCCTTTACATTAGGACTAAGAGTTGCTTCAACCTGGCTTGGCCTTGCCTGAGCATCAGTTTTATAAATTTTATCACCATCTACATGATAAACTTTATTCGGCTGTGGGTTATTTAGCTCTTTGCTCCAGTTCCCTTTACCACCTGAGTCTAGCATCAGCTTTTCAAGTGACTCCGCACTGATTTTCTGACCTGTCTGTTTTTCAACAGCCATTAGAGCCTTCAACTCTGACAACTCGCTGGCAGACATTTTACCAACCGCCGCTACTGTCAGGCCCGCTGGAAGAGCATCGCCAGCGACCATTTCCGCAACCCAGATACTAACTTCATTTGCACACAGCACAGTATTCGCACCACAGGCACTGACTGCTGCCTGGGCGGCTGCAATTGCTTCCGGAGTCAGAGCAATCACTACCCCACCTGTAGCCCCCCCAACAAGCGCTGCTGCAATCGCTTTGTTTACAGCCTCACCGCGTTTACATTCAGCCCCGCCAGGGTTAGTCGAGCAGGACGCAATATCTTTGCCATGCTCCTGCACGAACTTGGTCTGAGTGTCTTCATTACCACCCAGCAGGTTATTCTCAACAACATTCTTCCCAGCAGCAGCTCCGGTAGCCACACCCGCAGTATTCCCACCTGCAACACCACCCGCCATACCTGCTGAGATACTCGCCAGCGTACTTAGCGTCTGCTTCTGGTCCTCGGTCAGCTTCGACAGGTCTTTCTCATCCGGATATAAAACCTTCGCGATTGCACCTGCGATAAGTTCACCGCTCACCGCACCGACTGAACCTGCTGCGGCATTATTTCCCTGAAGAGCCGCAGTCACACCGCCGAGAATGGCATGAGCAATGGCTTTCGCTGCATCGTTATCATTAATTCCAGCATTGTGCCCTATGAAGTTTGCCAGTTCCGGTGCAGAAGCTCCGGCCAGAGCACCCGCTAAATTCCCCCCAGCCAGTCCCTGAAGCGCGGCTGTCGCGGCCTGGATACCCCGCTGCATATCGCTACCGGTACCATACTTTTCCTGTTCCTTTTTGTATTCCGGCGTATCACGCAGTTTTGCCAGATATGCCTGCCGCTGTTCTTCCGTCGTATCCGCCGGAACAGGCCCATATTTATCCTGCGCAGCCTTCAACGCATTCAGTTCACCCTGCGTCCGCGCGATATCCGCCACCTGACTGCCTATGTCACTGATAAGCCCCACTGTCTGCAGACGCCTCTGCTCTTTCTCCTTGTCAAATATCGGGCTGATACTGTCGTTGGCGTGTTCCGGGTCACGGCTCAGGTTCGCCAGATTCTGCTTCTGATTGTCCCTGTCCCGGATGGTGATAGTGCCTTCTGCCACTGCGGCCTGAGTCGTTCCTTCCGCATGTCCGCTGTGACCTCCGGCGGATATCATGCCACCCGGCATGTTACCCTGAAATTTATCCCCGAAGCTGCCACCACCGCTCAGACTGATTCCACTGTGACTGACTTTATAATCCGCTTCGTTGTGAAGGTCACTGAACCCCAGCGTTCCGGTATCCAGGTGGTTTTTATCCGGTGTGGCAGTGGAGGCAATCACCGCACCATCCAGTTGGGTATGTTTACCCACTGTGATGTCGAAGCCGCCGTCACCGGCAAACATTCCGGTTTGTTCAGCAACGGAGTCAAAGCGGCTCTTCATCTTATCCCGGGAGGCAGCGATGTAACCTGAGCCGGTCATGGAGCCAAAGGTAAAACTGCCGCCGGCAGCCACGCTGGTCTGTTTACTGTCGTACTTACTGGTGTCCTGCTGGCTGCTTATCAGCAGGTCGTGGCCCACATCGGCGATAATCCTGTTGCCGTTGACCTGAGCACCGTTCAGTACCGTATCCCGACCACTGTTGATGGTGACGGTTTTACCGCTGTCTATTGTGGTTTCAGTCCACTCAGTACCGTTACCTTTCTCGCTGCCTTTTGCCGCATTAACGCTGGCAAAGACACTGATACCGGCACCGTTACCACCGGCACCGATACTGACACCCACGCCACCGCCACTGCTGCTGTTCCTGCCCGTTGTTTTTTGTGTGTTTGCCGCGCCACTCAACAGAACATCATTCGCAGCATCCAGGTTTGTGTTACCACCGGCCTTAAGCTGGCTTCCGGCAATCACAATATCTCCGCGGTTATCGCCCCTGTTTTTACCGGTTGCGACAACAGACAGATTATTCCCGGCATTCAGCGTACTGCCGGATACTGTGTCACTTTCAGAATGTTGTTGTGATTTCGATTTCTGGGTGGTGAGCGACAGGCTGACTCCCATCGCATTCGGGTCACCGGTTGCGGAGGCCATTGCCGCAGCCTGTCCGGCCTGCACACCAGACAGCGCTGTCTTTGTAGCCTGCAGGGTTTTCAGACGGCTGTCACTGCTCTCCTTCGTCTCCTGTGCACTGGTGACCGCATTATTGATGGCACTGCCCACTGTGCCGGAAAGGGCAACCGTCAGCCCGCTTTTCTTCTGCTCAAATTTTTCGTCCACAGTACGACGGTCATGCCCCGGGTCAACCACCACACTGTCACCGGTAATGCTGATATCCCGGTTCGCAATCACATCCGAACCGCTGATATGAGCCTGTTTGCCCGCGGTAATACTGACATTACCGGCAGTGGAGCCGATGGTACTGGCACTCTGACTCTGCGTTGTCCCGGCCTCGCGGCGGTCGTGCGTTGTCTTACTGCTGCCAATGGTGAAGCCAATACCGCCGGTACCCATCAGACCGGATTTCTTCGTTTCCTTAAAGCGCCAGGACGTATCTGTACTGGTGGCAGCAAGAACATCAACATGGTTACCCGCCGCCAGTGACACATCCCGGTCAGCCACCACATCCGAACCCTCTACCGTCAGGTTATCACCGGCGTTAACGGTCACGCGGTTCCCCGACAGCAGGGAGCCTGCTTCACGGGAGGCACTGTTCTCACTGATGGTGTGGGTGGTTTTCTTACTGAGAAAACCTCCGCTTTTTTTCTTCGTTTCCAGATAGTGATAGTCACTTTCTGTCGCCGTGGTCAGGGCGACATCACGACCGGCATTCACACTGATATTGCCGGTTGCGGTAACGGATGACGCAACAGCGGTGATATCCCGTCCTGCAGTAATGGTGGTGTCACCACCGCTGGCGATTTCCGTTCCCTGCTGGCGAACGGTTTCATCAATGACCGTTTTCTTTTTCGAGTATGAACTGCTGCCGGTCACGGACTCTTCCGCCAGCAGATTAACGTCGCGCCCGGCCCGGACAGTGATGTTGTCTTCCGCTGCGATACCTGCACCCTGACTGCTCACATCCCGGCCTGCACTCAGCATCACACTGTCGCCGGCAGTAATGGTCGTAAGTTCTGCACTGCGCTGGTGAGATTCACTGTTTGCATGGCGACTGCTGCTTACCCTGTCAATGGCATTCAGACTGAGATCATTGCCGGCAATAAGTGCTGCGCGACCTCCGGCGCTGATTTCTGCCCCTGTGACCGAAATGTTTTTATCTGCCCGGATGTCCAGACTATCCATGGCACTGACAGAGGCAATGCTTCCCGTATAAGTGTGTTTCAGGGCGAGGCTGTCTTCCGGTGCATCAAGCTGCCAGTGTGAGTACCGGGTGAGATTATTGACATTGCCGGCGAGACTCTCCAGCCGGACAGTCTTACCGGTAATCGTGGCACTGATATTGTTGATATCGCCCATCGCTTTCAGTCCGAGAGCGCCACCGGCATTTATAAGCCCGGACTCAAGGTTACCCAGACTGTCAGCGCTGTCGATGGTGAGATCATTCTGCGCCATCAGGGTACTGCCACTGTTAGTGACATTCCCTCCTGCCAGGTGCACATTCTGACCGCTGATAATACTGCCGTTCTGCAGCGTCACATCTTTCGGTGACAGATACACTTCCGGCACCATCACCGTCTGACCATTTATCGTGACGGCTTTATACCACAGAATACTTCGGTCGAGAGCCGCCACCTGGTCTGCTGTCAGTGCCACACCAAACTTCAGACCGAGCGCCTTCTGTGCACGGGCAGCGTTATCCATCAGGTAGCGCATCTGGTCGGTGTCTGAACCAACCCCGTTGATATAGCGCCCCCCGATCTGGTTCAGCATATAGTTCGATACATAGCGGGTATCAAAAGCGGCATCCCCCAGGAAGCGATAATCTTTTTCCGGTTTCAGCCCGAGCCGGTCAAGAAAATACGATGAACCCAGGAATTGTTTTTCATCAGTATACGCCGGGTCTGTTTCACGTGGTGCCTGCCCGGGGTGCATCCTGAGCAGGTCATACAGTCCGGCAAACAGACTGCTGTCCACCTTTCCGAGACCATCCAGTTTCGGATTCACCGTAATCAGATACGGACTGTCAGGGTCTGCTGACGGGACAAAATAACCATTGTTACCGGAAGGCAGGGGATAGTTCCCCTCCACGATGCCGGAAGCCAGGTCCGTACCACTGCCGATCGTCAGACGGGTAATGGTGTCAGTCCAGTCCGGGGCTGTGACGGTCAGCGCCTCTGTACCATCCGGCGCCAGTTGAGCCATTCCCGGACTGATATTTTTCTCTGCCGGCGTGTTAATTTCAGGTGCCGCAAGGGTATTTGTGATCCGTCCTGCATTTGAGGTGGTGGATGTATTACTGATATCACTGGAAAAAACGGCAGTGACATTTTTGCCTGCCTGAATCACGGCTCTCAGAGCCTGACCGATGTCTCTGGTGACATATTCCGGGGCTCCGGAGAGAGTAAAGGTAACGCGATCATCGGCAGAAGCATCTCCATACTGCAGATGCCCGTCGTTGGGGATCATGGCCAGTTTGCCGTAATAGCGATACACATTGTATTCATCCTGTGTATAGCCAAAGAAGGACTGATTGTTCAGTTGTGAACCCGACAGGCTGACAAACTCGCTGGCAAGAAGATGACTCCCCGTATTATCCAGTTTGTCCGCGTCAATCAGCAGATTATTACCGGCCGAAATTCTGGCAGTCCCTCCTGTTGCAACAACATCGACGCGTGTTGTGCCAGTCAGAAATTTCCGTGTGGCACCCTTTTCAGTCGGAACGGCCCATGCGTCAAAACCACCACCGGCAGTACCGCTCCAGGACTTCACATAATATCCCCATCCATCTTCACCTAAATCGCCCACTCTGACTGAAACAGAATTTGCACCATCAGGTACTGCGACATTCTCAACCGGAATGTATGATTTTGTCTCATTTATACCCTCCCGCTGATTCAGTAAATGTCCGGTTCTGATGGTGATATCACCGCGGGTGGTTTCGATATTCCCGGAGGTATTAATCACTTCAGCATTCGCGGCACCACTGACATCTTTCTGCATCACCAGGCTGTCACCCGCCAGCATATCGCCGTGATGGTTCCGGATGGTGCTGGCAAACAGCGAGAGGTTATTGCCCGCATACAACAGTGCGGTGTTAATGACTGCCCCGGCGGCCGTTAACACCAGACTACCCGTCGTGCCGGTAAAACCGTCGAGAGTGATATCCCCCCGGCTGGTCAGGCTGACGTCCCCGCCTGCCTGCAGGCTGCCGCTGGCATTCATCGCAATCCCGCTGCCGCTCAGTGCCGTGGTGCCGTTGCCGGCGGTCAGCTGACCATTGTTGGTCAGCCTGCCTACAGCATTCAGCGTGATACCGTTGCCCTGCAATGTGGCGCCATTGGTAATATCACCCTGGCTGCTGACGGAGAGTTGTTTATTCGCGGCGATAACGCCCTGTGCGGTCAAACCACGTGTGAGCTTCAGCGTCAGGTTACCGAGTGCAACCAGCTGGCCCGCGCCGCTGAGCGAGACCATATCAGCAAGCATATCACCGCCGCTGAATACCTTCCCGCCGGCGTTGTTCAGGCTGTTCCCTTTTATTGTCAGGCCCTGATTACCCAGCAGCGTGCCGCTGTTGGTGATGGTCTGCGTGTTGACGTTCAGTTGTGCGGCCTGGAACAGGCCACGGTTGGTCAGACTGTTACCTGTGAGCGTTGCCTGATTCGCCGCCATCACAGTGCCATTACCGGCAAGCTTCGCCACGTTCAGCAGCAGGTCAGTGGCCTGTAGCCAGCCACTGCCACTGTAGTCCGGCGTGGTGAACGTCAGCTCACCGCCGGAAAGAATCTTGCCACTGTTGTGGGCCTGCGTTGCCGCGCTGAGCGTGGTTTTACCGTTGCCCTGAATGGTGCCGTCATTGGTCAGCACGGGTGCGGAAAGCGCTGATACGTTCTGGCTGAGAAGCACACCGCTGGCCTGGTTGGTCAGGGCATTCAGCAATGTAAGAGTCAGCCCGCTGTCGCCCTGCACGCGACCTGAGTTGGTCAGCGAACTGGCGGTGATTCGGTTATCCGCCCCCTGAAGCTGCCCACTATTGCTGATGTCTCTGGCGTTGACGTTTAATGCACCGTCCGTCAGCATTTTACCGTGCTGTTGCAGATTACCACTGAGTGTCACGTTCAGGTCGTTAACCCCACTGATTTCGCCACCGTTGCTGAGCGAATCGCCATTCACTTCCAGCGTCTTCGCGCTGATTAATCCCTGGTTAGCCAGCACTTTCCCGGTCAGGCGGGCATCGCCTAGGGCGGTAATTTTGCTGCCGGTGGCAGCAATAACATCGCCACTCAGGGTCAGAGCCAAATCCAGCGCACTCTGAACAGCACCGCTGCTGGTCAGGCTGCTGGCATCCAGAGTGATGTTCTGCCCCTGAATCCGGCCGCTGTTGGTCACATCTCCTGCGCTCAGCGCCAGCGAGTTCTGGCTCAGCAGCGCGCCACTGTTGGTAAGCCCGTCCGCGCTGTGCAGGGTCAGACCGCTCAGACCCGTGACCGTACCGCTGTTGTCAGTGCTTCTGTGGTGAAGCGTGACATGGTTACCCTGGACAGTGCCGCTGTTATCCAGTGAATTTCCATCAAGGGAGAGCGTGCCGGCCGAAAGCAGACTGCCCCGGTTGTCCGTGGTGGCTGCGTTCAGCGTGGTGTCACCCTGGCTCATGATATCGCCGGTACTGGTCAACTGACCGGTTGCCGAAGCAGTAAGGTTACCGGTTGCCAGCACGGAACCACTGTTCGCCCATCTGTCCGCCTGCACGGTGATATTCTGTCCCTGCGTGGTCCCTGCGGTATTCAGTGTTTTGCCCCGGAGGGAGAGGTCGTCCGCCGTCAGCCAGCGCCCGTTACGGCCCTGTGAGAGGGTGTCGCCAGCAAGCGCCAGTGCACCGGCGCCCTGCAACAGGCCGTCACCATCCAGCGTGGTCGCCCTGACGTTCAGCGTGTCAGCGATGATTTTTCCCGGATTGCTGAGGGAGGCAGTGTTTAACGTTAAACCGTTATCACCGGTGATAAGCCCGCTGTTGCGGATGTCCGGTATATCCAGCGTCAGGTCTGCAGCACTGTACAGCGTGCCGTTCTGCTGATTATCAAGCCTCTGTGTGTTAACGGTGAGTGAGGCCTCCCCCTGCAACAGACCGCTGTTGGTCAGAGTCTGTGACTGTGTATTCAGGGCGGAAGCGACAAGCACACCGCTGCTGGTCAGTTCCGGCGCACTGAGGCTGAGCGACGGGGCGCTGCTTTTCCCGCTGTGGGTGAGCTTTTCACTGGCGTTCAGGGTGAGGATGTCTCTGGCAGCCTGTGTTCCGTCAAGCTGTGCGTTCTGCACATCCACGCTGACACTGTTGCCCTGCGTCTGCGCAGTGGTCGTGGTCTTCAGACTGTTGCCTTTTACAGACACCGTGCCACCCGCACTGGTTTCACCCGCCAGTGTGGAAGACGCGCTGTTCAGCATGAGGTTACCGTCACTGTTTGTGACCGATTTTTCCGCGGTGGTCAGTGCGTCTGCAGAAGCCACAAGTTCCTTTGCCCCGGAGAGGGTACCGCTGTTGTTTATCTGCGTGGCACTGAGCGTCAGCACGTCATCGCTGACGAGTCTGCCGCGGTTTTCAAGTGTACCGCTGACGGTAACGCGGGCGCTGTCTTTTGCTCCGGCATCACCGGACAGTGTGGCATTGCGGGCACTGATATCGAGTGTGCTGCCACTTTTAATACTGCCGGTGCTGGTCAGGTCAGTGGCGGTGACTTTCAGGCCGTTCCCCTGGACGGCACCGGTATTACTGAATGTCCCGGTTTTCACCGTGGCATCGCGCCCGGCAACCAGTGTCCCGCCGTTGTTCAGGCTGCCGGAACTGACGGTGAGTATTTTCCCGGCAACGCTGCGGCCTTTCAGTGTGGTATCACCCGTGGTGGTAAGGGTGACATTTTCAGCTGCATTCACGGCCCCGGAAGTCTGGTTCAGGTGCTGTGCACTGAGCATGGCGTTCTGTCCGGCAGTCAGTTCACCACCGTTCTGTACAATCTGCCCGGATGAAGACAGCACCAGATTTTTATCCGTCACCAGACGGGACTGATTCAGTGTCAGTCCCGTTGTCCCGGTAACGCTGAGATTTCCTCCGGCTTTGTTATCCCCTGAAAGTGAGACATCCGCTCCGGTTACGGTGGTATTGCCGCCGGCAAGGCTGTTCTTCAGGACCAGTTTTCCGGAACTGCTCAGTATGATATCGCCCTCACGGGCATAAAGGTTACCAAGATTAACCCCGACACCACTTTCAGTGGAGGTCAGATGAATACGCCTGGCGTACATTCCACCGAGCGCGCCGGTATCAACGGCAACTTTCGGCACATCACCTTCGCCCTTCAGTGCACTGACACGACCATCTGCAGTTATCCGGTTAGCGCCTGCAGTGACAGTTAAATCCTTCGCATGAAGCGCGGCATTCACTTCCGTTGCACGGGCAATAATGGATACGGCATCGCTCCGGGTGCCGTCCAGGCCCGCGCCATTGATGGTGATACTGCCTTCAGTCACCTCCAGCGCCTGCAGGCTGCCGTCGGCATTCATCACAGGTCTGCCCGTGGTGAGCGTCGCGTGCGGCGTGTTGATAAAACCACAGCCGTCACAGGTGATACCATACGGGTTGGCAACAATCACATTCGCCGCTTTGCCGGCCACTTCCGTATAGCCCTGCAGCAGTGAACGGTTACCGCCGGTCACTTCGTTGATGATACCCTTCGCTTCCCCGCCCGCTTTCAGGTTCGGGTTATTCTGTATCAGTCCACCAAGCTGCGTCGGATTAAGCTTACCGGTGGCATTATTGAGAATCAGCCCTTCCTTCCCGACGTTGTAATCCGTAAACCGGTTATGCGAAATCCCGGCCCCGTCCGGCGTGGCAATGTTCACGACCGGCACACCATTTGCCGCTTTATCCATTCCGGCCCCGTTTTGTGGGGTGATGACGGCCCCCACAGCCGGTAACAACGGCTGCCCGGCGATAATCGCACTGACCAGGTAACTCAGCAGGCGGTAAGTGAAGTGAACGGGAGGCTGATTCATGGTAATAATCCCTTAAAACGCGACAGCAACGCGCCAGTAAACCGTGAGATGGTCAGGGGCAAGCCAGTCCGGGTAAACCAGAGGCAGCCCGGCAGTGAACGAACCGGAAACATAGTCACTGGTGGTGCTGAGCCCGGCAGCACCACCCCACAGCGTGCCGGACGAGTACGGGTCATCTCTGTCAGAGTGCAGCCAGCCGCCGTCCAGTGCAGCCACTGCACGGACAGTTCCCACATATGGCAGGGAGAACAGAGACCAGGACAGCTCATTTCGCAGATAACCGCCGTTATTACCGGAGATATACTGCTCCTTAAAGCCACGCACTGAACTCTCACCCCCGAGGCTCAGTTGTTCCACACCATGAAGACGGTCCGGTGACCACTGGGCATAAGCGCTGGTCAGCCACCACACCCTGTCCGTGACGGGGCGCTGAAAACTGGCACTCACCGACCATTTCCGGAACTGATTTACGGGCAGGTCTCCCCTTTTCCCGTGGTCGCTTTCTGCGCCGAACCAGGGCATCCCCCGTGTGAATACCGGATTCAGTGTTCCGACACCCCCCAGAAACTTGTGTGTGTGATTCAACCCGACAGAAAATGAAGTGAGTTTACGGCTGCTGCCCTGAAGCAGAACATCATCCAGATAATTGTGAATAATGCGGTGCTGCAGACCTCCGGTCAGTGCTGTCTTCATGTCCCCGTTACGGAACAGGACATGCGACAGTCCCAGCCGGTGAGTCTGCAGGTCTCCCGTGGAACGCCACCGCCAGCCCCGGTTATCAATGGTGCTGAGGTAGTCACTCCATGAATACGTGTAATCCACCAGGGTATAGCCATACGGCAGACTGACACCGGCGGCAAAATTCCTCGCATCATGTGACACCGAAAAGTCACTGCTCCGTCCCCCGCTGACAAACCAGTTGTCAGCCAGCCCCAGAGGATTATTAAAGGAAAGGACACCATTTAACTGCCCCGTACCGGTATTCTTCTGTCCGCTGTTGTCGATGCCCACGCTCCCTGTGACAGGCCATTCCGGCGATGCCGTCAGTGTCACCACCGACCATCCCTCACGGTCACCGGGCGATATTTCAATCTGTACCGGCTCCGTACGCAGACGATTAATCTGCTCCATCCCCTGCTCAATATCCCGCAGGTTCAGAACCTTCCCCTCCATTCCCGGGAAAACCATCTTCAGGGTGCGGGCAGGAAGGTCAGCGCCTTCCGCCCGGATTTGCTGCAGCCTGCCTTCCATGACCGTTATGTGCAGTATGCCCCCTGAAAGGTCCTGCTCTGTCAGAAAGGCCCGGCTGGTGATATATCCCCGGCGTATATAGCCGTCCGTCACGGCATCCGTGACCGCGGTCAGCCCCGTGATATTCAGACACTGATTCACCCACGGTGCCACCAGTCTGTCGGTTTCTGCAGACGTCAGTCGGGTGGCCCCACTGACAACAATGCGTGACACCGTAAAGCAGGGGCCTTCAGTACCGGCAGACGTTTCCGGAGACGGCGTGATGGTCAGCGGCGCACTGCGCTCCAGCGCATCACGCTGACGCTGGTTTTCATCCAGCAACTGCTGCTGTTGCTGCTGAATTGCACTGCGGTCACCCGGAGACAGCATGGTTGCCGGAGACGAAGGAGACGAAAACGAAAGAATACAAAGGCAGGGGAGGAGGGAAAAATAGCGTGCCACCGGAGAGAAAGTGCGGAGCCTGAATGCGCACTGACCGGAAACCATACCAGGCAACAAATTTCTGTTCGCCAGTAAGTTATCCTGCCGGTGCTGCATATTCTCCTCGTGGGGTATCCAGTGTAAATTAACGTAAGCGGAATGTCAGTGCTGAAATTTACACCAGATAAAAAACATACAGAAACAATCCTGTTATGTAAAATCCGGGGAAAATATCAGAAATGTGATCGGAGTTGTATTTTTCGGAGGGGAAATGGAAAACAAACATCCGTATGGTAAAAAGGATGCTTCCTGCGGAGTAACAATCCGGGACACAACGCAAGTTCCAGTTCAGGTGTTGTGAATTTGAGTAAAAATAATCGTAACTCTCCGGAGAACCGGAGCTTTCCCGAAGCGGCGTATTCTTATAAATGGAAATCCCTGCAGGTAATCACTCTGCCCGATAGCAGCATAATTTGCCTGTTAATCCTCATCCCCGGAGGCAAGCTCTGAAAACCACTCAGGGTGTTCACTGTATGCCACATTCAGCGCATCCCAGGAGACGTCCACATAAAAACTGTCCCGCAATTTGCGGGTAACCACCTCTGCCAGTCGGTTCCGGTTATCCGCCTGTCCGGCATAACCTCTCTCTGCCAGCCACTCATTCAGTTCATGTCCCAGAGACAGATTGATAAAATCGTAATCGGACCTTGCCATTCCCGTTTCCTTTGCACATTTTTTCAGACACGGGAATAAAGTATAAAAAGCGGCACTCTGCCCCTGTCAAGGTGAAATCTGCCCTTCATCGCAATGTCAGAGATGGTATGCCGGTATTTTGCGGGTTGTTCCCGTCAGGTTATCGCTCGCTTCCACGGACGTTGTCACCACCGGCATTCCGCTCTTTCTCAGTCTCAGGATATCAGCCGCAATGCGCTGACTACCAGACCAGAACAGCCCGTCCAGTGCAGTCACCAGTAAACCGGCTTCCAGCGCATACTTCAGCCGTTCACGGGGCACTTTCACTTCCCGGGCAATCTGCTGATATGGCGATGATGTATTTTCATTCCCAACCATCCGGCGAATACGATGAGACAGATGATACCGGAATGTATCCGGTACACCAGAAAGACTGGCCTTCAGGCTGTACACGCAGCCAAACCGTTTATCGTTGAACACCACATTTTTCTGGCTGAGGCCCCATTCTTCCCGAAGCGCGGCAATCAGTTGTGGTGTACGAGTAAGCAACAAGCGAAAAGGCAGTTCAAAACTGGTGACGTAATCCACATTCAGCAGGGCAATACGCAGCCGTTCTTCTGGTCCGGCCTCTGTCAGCCGACACTCCTCCAGAACATCCTGCCACTGCCGGCGAAGGCGTGGAGATTCATTCCGTTCGGTAAAAGAGTATTTATCCGCCAGATAGTCAATTCGTGTACGCATACTGAAGAGCATTCCGTATAAAGATTCAGCTGGCAAAACTTTATCAGTCCATAAAAATCAACGGAAGCGCAGATGGTTCACACGTCCATTACCAACTGATTGTTGTCACAACCGGTAACACAAAGTACTGAACGACTGTTTTTAACAGCGGTGTTGCGTCATCCACCACCGTGAAACAACGCTGTGCAGGGAATCGTCCGCATCCCCATAACGGTCAAACATCGTGGCGTTGACAGAATGACCGACGAAAAGCCAGAAAGCGCTGATTCACTGAGCTGTAATCAATGTACAGCGCTGTACCGGACGATGGGTAATGGCGGTCACAACCGGTAACCCCAGAGACAATGCGACTGTTTTTAACGCAACATACTGACCGGATGTATCACCCCGGGCAACCCGAAAACACCTTTCCACCCGGCATTGTCCGCCAGCACTTATCACCTGCCAGCTATGTTGCAGTAAATCCACCACTTGCGAACATTGTTCATCAACTGTGACACAGGCTCGCGGGTGACAAATACTCGTCTGGCTGAGCAGCAACAGGCATCGAATTGTTGCTCCTCCATGTTGTTCCCGCAACCAGCGTAATACCACCGACGATGATGGACTGGCAGTGTGATTGCTCTCAGTAATACGTTCATGCAGTTGTCGATAAAAGGAAGTACAGAATGCATGAATCTGTTGCCCGTTGATATTTCCTTCTGCCGAATGGAGTGTGAAGTAAAATGCCAGCAAATGCGGCCAGTGGTCCACCGCCTGCTGAACAAAACGCCGGATGTCTCCCGGCTCTGAAATTAAGGCTTCGGTTATTTGCACGAAATGTTCCTTTTCAAACCCTGTTGGATTTTGTCAAGACGGTACAGACACAGTAAAGCGCGCATCAACACCTGAAAGGTACGATACAAACACAAGTTACAAACAATAAGAACGGAAGGACAATTAATCAGTGAGGAATAATAACTAAATTAACCAAAAGAATGTTACTGACAATACCACCAATACTTAAATAGCAATATATTAATTAATGTAAGAACAGATGCCCGGTAAGACATATACACAATACATCCACAAACACACTCTTTTCATTAAATCAATCACCTGATTAAACCATGAAAGTGTGATGTAAGTCAAAATTACTGATACTATCAATTGATAATGATTATCTCTATCATTATCGTGAAATTCGAGAATGAAAGGAGAAGTAGTCATTATAAGCCTTTTATAAATCGTCATCATCATAGTAAAGTAGAACACTTTTTATATGAGTTACTATATGAAAATATACTGGACAAGAAAACGTATTCCTGAACTTTCAGCACTTCCACCTTCATTAAGAAAGAAAAATTTTACTGACGCATATAATGCAGCATCTTCTCATATCGAATACTGGATAGGTGCTGGCGTCTCATTTATCTCGATGATGATTTTATCCAGAGTATATGACTTTCTTTTACCCGCCCAAGATACTTTCCCGGGTGATATCATCAGAAGTTTATGTGTTGTGTGTCCATCCATATTAATCTGGTTTCAGTTTTCGGTATATGTCATGAGGAAATATTACAGACATATTCTGGTGCGAGGAAAAGAAACCGAAACCATTTCAGAAAGGTTGATACGTGAGGCTGATACACGAGAATATGAACTATGGCGTCCGGTCCGTCGCTTTTTCTCCATTGTTTTCCTCATTGTTCTATTAGGTTGCATTCATTCACTGATAACAACTATAAAATAAAAGTTATGGCTGTTCTGATACAGGAAAATAAACGTTCATTCTATGGTTACCTCTTCCTGTTATATAGAAGAATTTTAAACGACAAGTAAGGGAATATAAATGAAAATAACAAAAAATAAAAATGCAACTATAAAAAACAGTCATCAGTCGGCTGCTTTTCAATGTTTACCTTATCATTTTCTGGTAATGCTGCCAACTTACTGATTTAGTGTATGATGGTGATTTTAAGGTGCTTGCGTGGCTTCCATTTCCATCAGATGTCCTTCCTGCTCCGCTACTGAAGGCGTGGTGCGTAACGGCAAAAGCACTGCCGGACATCAGCGCTATCTCTGCTCTCCTTGCCGTAAAACATGGCAACTACAGTTCACTTACACCGCCTCTCAGCCCGGTAAGCACCAGAAAATCATTGATATGGCCATGAATGGCGTCGGATGTCGCGCCAGTGCACGCATTATGGGCGTTGGCCTCAACACGGTTTTACGTCACTTAAAAAACTCAGGCCGCAGTCGGTAACCTCGCGCATACAACCGGGCAGTGATGTGATTGTCTGCGCTGAAATGGACGAACAGTGGGGCTACGTCGGTGCTAAATCACGTCAGCGCTGGCTGTTTTACGCGTATGACAGGATACGGAGGACGGTTGTGGCGCACGTCTTCGGTGAACGCACTCTGGCCACACTGGAGCGTCTTCTGAGCCTGCTGTCGGCCTTTGAGGTCGTGGTATGGATGATGGATGGCTGGCCGCTGTATGAATCACGCCTGAAGGGAAAGCTGCACGTTATCAGCAAGCGTTACACTCAGCGCATTGAGCGACATAATCTGAATCTGAGACAACATCTGGCAAGGCTGGGACGGAAGTTACTGTCGTTCTCAA
>NZ_JABWMS020000072.1:0-22238 GCF_013369155.2 Escherichia sp. 94.0001
GCGCTCCGGATGAATATGATGATCTCATATCAGGAACTTGTTCGCACCTTCCCTAGGAAATTGTTCGCCTCCTCAGCGGACAATCCAAATGGTGATTGTCTCTGTTAAACGTTTATTTTGAAGGTCGACTGATAAGGTGATGACGCTGTAGAATTTTTCACGTGCCACAGAATTTTGAACGCTTTCTCTTACAATATTTCAATGTTTCTATCAGTATTCGCCGGAAGAAGTCATCGACCAAATCATCCCAGTCGTCTCGCATCACTGACCATTCATGGTTGACATGTGGTGGAAATCCGCTTCTACAGTAACCATTTTTTATTCGCAAAACCGAACACGCCATACGGATAGCTGTTAACTGGCATGCCGAGGCAGTCGTTATTTATATTTAGTTTTGTCAATAATCTTTATTTTTTGTAAAAGGCAAATATAAATTATTCTCATTATTGTTTGTATTTGTGTATTGTCTTGCCGGTTAACATGATCGGAGATTAGTAATATGCGAATAACCACTCTGGCTTCCGTAGTCATTCCCTGTCTCGGATTTTCAGCCAGCAGCATAGCTGCTGCAGAGGATGTGATGATTGTCTCGGCATCCGGCTATGAGAAAAAGCTGACTAACGCAGCCGCCAGTGTTTCTGTGATTAGCCAGGAGGAATTGCAGTCCAGCCAGTACCACGATCTGGCGGAGGCTCTGAGATCAGTAGAGGGTGTGGATGTTGAAAGTGGTACGGGTAAAACCGGAGGGCTGGAAATCAGCATCCGAGGAATGCCAGCCAGTTACACGCTGATACTGATTGATGGTGTTCGTCAGGGCGGAAGCAGTGACGTGACTCCCAACGGTTTTTCTGCCATGAATACCGGGTTCATGCCCCCTCTGGCCGCCATTGAGCGTATTGAGGTTATCAGGGGGCCGATGTCCACACTGTATGGCTCTGATGCGATGGGCGGTGTGGTGAATATCATTACCAGAAAGAATGCAGACAAATGGCTCTCTTCCGTCAATGCAGGGCTGAATCTGCAGGAAAGCAACAAATGGGGTAACAGCAGCCAGTTTAATTTCTGGAGCAGTGGTCCCCTTGTGGATGATTCTGTCAGCCTGCAGGTACGCGGTAGCACACAACAGCGTCAGGGTTCATCGGTCACATCACTGAGCGATACAGCAGCCACGCGTATTCCTTATCCCACGGAGTCACAGAATTATAATCTTGGTGCACGTCTTGACTGGAAGGCGTCGGAGCAGGATGTGCTCTGGTTTGATATGGATACCACCCGGCAGCGTTATGATAACCGGGATGGGCAACTGGGGAGTCTGACGGGGGGATATGACCGGACCCTGCGCTATGAGCGAAACAAAATTTCAGCTGGCTATGATCATACTTTCACCTTCGGAACATGGAAATCGTATCTGAACTGGAACGAGACAGAAAATAAAGGTCGTGAGCTTGTACGCAGTGTACTGAAGCGCGACAAATGGGGGCTTGCCGGTCAGCCGCGGGAGCTTAAGGAATCGAACCTTATCCTGAATTCATTACTGCTTACCCCTCTGGGAGAATCTCATCTGGTTACGGTGGGGGGCGAGTTTCAGAGCTCGTCCATGAAAGACGGAGTTGTCCTTGCCAGCACAGGTGAAACTTTCCGGCAGAAAAGCTGGTCGGTATTTGCTGAGGATGAGTGGCATCTCACGGATGCACTTGCGCTGACTGCGGGCAGCCGCTATGAACATCATGAGCAATTCGGGGGACACTTCAGTCCGCGTGCATATCTGGTCTGGGATGTGGCAGATGCCTGGACGCTGAAAGGCGGTGTGACCACGGGATATAAGGCACCCAGAATGGGGCAGCTACATAAAGGGATTAGTGGTGTGTCCGGGCAGGGAAAAACAAATCTACTTGGTAACCCCGACCTGAAGCCGGAAGAGAGCGTCAGTTATGAGGCTGGGGTGTATTACGATAACCCCGCCGGTCTGAATGCCAATGTCACAGGTTTTATGACTGACTTCTCCAACAAGATTGTCTCTTATTCCATAAATGATAACACCAATAGCTATGTAAACAGCGGAAAGGCCCGGTTGCACGGTGTGGAATTTGCCGGCACATTGCCGCTGTGGTCAGAGGATGTCACGCTGTCACTGAATTACACCTGGACCCGAAGTGAACAACGTGATGGTGATAACAAAGGTGCGCCGCTGAGTTATACCCCTGAACACATGGTGAATGCGAAACTGAACTGGCAGATCACCGAAGAGGTGGCATCATGGCTGGGTGCCCGTTATCGCGGGAAAACACCACGTTTCACCCAGAATTATTCGTCACTGAGCGCTGTACAGAAGAAAGTGTATGATGAGAAAGGAGAATACCTGAAAGCCTGGACGGTGGTGGATGCAGGTCTGTCGTGGAAGATGACGGATGCCCTGACGCTGAATGCTGCGGTGAATAACCTGCTCAACAAGGATTACAGTGACGTGAGCCTGTACAGTGCCGGTAAGAGTACGCTGTATGCCGGTGATTACTTCCAGACGGGATCATCAACAACAGGATATGTGATACCTGAGCGAAATTACTGGATGTCGCTGAACTATCAGTTCTGATA
This sequence comes from Escherichia sp. 94.0001, assembly GCF_013369155.2. NCBI lineage: Bacteria > Pseudomonadati > Pseudomonadota > Gammaproteobacteria > Enterobacterales > Enterobacteriaceae > Escherichia > Escherichia sp. 94.0001. Next base: position 2,593 of record NZ_JABWMS020000072.1, read on the forward strand.
ATAACAAAACGCTATCACTGACGGTAGAATACGTTGCCACTGCAACTCCTGGCGGAACAGTGGCAACGTATTAGGTTAAGTGCATTTCCGATCCGCTAATGAGATTTCGTTACCAACAACTAATATCGTCACAGGAAATGCACGGATTATTTTTAACTTATCATTTACATACTTGTCCAGAGTGTAAGCGCACCGTGAAGGACGTGGGGTAAAAATTAGTTTACAGAGAGAGTGACGTTCCAGGGCAACAACTCTTTCATGCGGTTGGCAGGCCAGGTGTTGATTACACTGATCACGTGGCGTAGCCACGTTTCCGGCTCGATTCCGTTAAGTTTTGCAGCTACCGATCAGGCTGTACATCACTGCCGCACTATCGCTCGTCATCTCAAAGTCCGGTCTCGTCAGCAGGAAGGTATCATTCTCTCCCGCCATTTTTCCAGGGGCCCGGTCAGATAAGTCCCTTTGTCTATCGCTGACTCCTGACTCATAACCCGGTTAGCAGAATGCAGGGTCACCACCTCGCCACGACCAAATCCAAATAAGTCAATTGCACCTTCTCAATCGCCATTTTGTCAGTAAGCGTACAGCCTGAACTGATGGTATCTTCACCATCAATGACAACGGTGATCGCAATTTTACTGACGTTCGCCGGAACACGATCCAGTGCTATCTCAATGCTGGCCTGCTGCGAACCGGTAACGAGCCTGACTGCCCCCTCAGGAGAAGACAAATTATTATAAAAGATAAAGTCAGAATCGCCACTGACCTTTCCCTGAGCATTAAGCATGAACAGGCAGGTATCGGGTTCGCCTTTAAAGCCGGATTTGGCAGGGTACTGAAGATTCAGCCTGATCGTAGATTGCTGAAGGGGTATGTTTTGTCCGGATTGTAGATTCATATTAACTCTCCTGATTTTTGATTATTATTAATGCGCAGCGTTTATATATGTTCCCTAGGCTTAGTTCTGGACGCTGGATATTCGGTGAGGCGTAAATATGGTATGACACCATTTTTCATAACGCTGAAGTTTCTATACCTGTTGAATTGGAATTTTCATTGACCAGGTATCTTATTTTCCAGGGCCCGTTCCTTCATAAGTCGCAAAAGTAACATATATCCGAAGGGCATGCTGTTGATATCAGACACGGAATACTGGCTTTAACCAGCAACCACAGATAAACCCGGGGCCTGCATAAAAGGTTCATGCCAGAATTAACATAGCTCTGCTTTCTGCCCCCCCCCCCTTTCCCATATTCACCCGTTGATAGCGGATCGATACCCAAAAAAAACCCCGGCATTGCCGGGGTCAGACTCAGCGTCTTTTAGACATTGACGCCGTGCTGGGAAGCAAGCGCTGACAGACCACCGGCAAAACCCTGGCCAACAGCTTTAAACTTCCACTCAGTACCATGGCGATACAGTTCACCGAAGACCATTGCGGTTTCGGTTGAGGCGTCTTCAGACAGATCGAAACGGGCAATTTCCGTCCCGTTGTCGTTGTTGTAAACGCGCATGAAGCTGTTGCTCACCATGCCGAAGTTTTGTTTACGCGCTTCTGCATCATAGATGGTAACGGCAAATACCAGTTTTTTGATGTCTGCTGAGACTTTGGTCAGATCGATTTTGACCTGCTCATCGTCGCCGTCGCCTTCACCGGTACGGTTGTCGCCCTGGTGCTCTACTGCGCCATCAGGGCTGGTTTTATTATTGAAGAAAATGAAATGGGCATCTGACAGTACTTTACCGTCTTCACCTACTGCGAATACGGAAGCGTCCAGATCAAAACCCTGACCATCGGTTACACGGGCATCCCAGCCCAGGCCAACCATAGCGACATTCATGGTTGGTGCTTCTTTGGTCAGAGATACGTTGCCGCCTTTTACGAGAGAAACTGCCATTTTTAGCTCCTGCAAACAGTTGAATGAGGCTGAATTAACAGCCCCAGATATGAAAAGTTACTTTTCGATCAGGACGCGTTAATGCCGTACTGAGCACATACAGATGCCAGACCACCAGCATAACCCTGGCCTACTGCGCGGAATTTCCACTCACCATTGTGGCGATACAGCTCGCCGAACAGCATGGCAGTCTCAGTGGACGCATCTTCGGTCAGATCGTAGCGAGCGACTTCAGTCTGGTTATCGTCATTAACCAGACGAATAAACGCACCGGATACCTGACCAAAGCTCTGGCGACGAGCCTGAGCATCGTGGATGGTCACAACGAAGATGATCTTGTCAACTTCAGACGGGACGGCGTCCAGTTTAATTTTCAGCGATTCATCATCACCATCGCCCTCACCGGTGCGGTTATCGCCGGTGTGCGTTACGGAACCGTCGGATGACGTCAGGTTGTTATAGAAGATGAAATCTGAATCGCCGCGCACTTTGCCGTTTGAGGCCAGCAGGAATGCTGAAGCATCCAGGTCAAAGTCCTGACCGTCTGTTGAACGCGCATCCCAGCCAAGGCCCACCAGGACATTTTTCATTGACGGAGCTGCTTTACTCAGGGAGACGTTCCCGCCTTTGGAAAGAGAAACACTCATAAAATAACCTCTTCGATTAGTAATTGTTCAGGTTAACACTTAAGGGGATTAACTCCCCTTTTCCTCAGATTCAGGTTTGCCCGGGAACATGACGCTTGCGAGAATGCCCAGCGCCAGTACACCCAGTACAACATACAGGCTGGTTGTTGCCGCGATGCTGTAACCATGATGCCAGATGTGATCGGTCGCATTCAGGCCGAGTTTTGCCGCGATGAAGAACAGCAGCACGATAACGGCCTTCTCCAGATGAACCAGGTACTGTTTCAGTGCCTCAAGGACAAAATACAGAGTACGCAGGCCCAGGATAGCAAACATCATGGCACTATAGACGATAAGCGGTTCACGACTGACGGCAATGATTGCCGGTACCGAGTCAAACGCGAACATTACGTCCGAGAGTTCAACCACAGCCACACACAGGAACAGCGGGGTCGCATACAGCGCCGCTTTTTTACCACGGCCAATGGTGACATCGCTGTTTTCTGGTTTCGCCAGTTCAGCATCCACTTCCTTCTGGTTAAGTAGGAAGGCATGCCCTCTGAGCTTCGGCCAGATAGGGAAGAAGCGTTTAACCATACGGTAAGCCAGATGCTGGGAGTAATCCTCAATTTCATCATCGTCATCACCGCTTTTAAGCATCATGACCGCCGTCCAGGCAACGATAATAGCGAAGACAACTTCAACGTACGGCCCCAGACTCAGCAGGCTCGTACCGATGGCGACAAAGATGCCCCTGAAGACGATGGCACCAATGATCCCCCAGTAGAGAACACGGTGGCGATAACGATCCGGAACGGCGAACCAGGAGAAGATTGCCATCATGACGAACAGGTTATCGACCGACAGCACTTTCTCCAGCGCATAACCCGTGACAAACAGACTGGCAACCTCAGCACCGTGGTGGATATAGAGGAAACCGGCAAATGCCATCGCAACCACAACCCAGAATACGGACCAGAGCGCAGCACTCTTCAGCGAGATTGGCTTGTCATCACGGTGCATAAACAGGTCAATAAAGATGGCACCGACTGAAAGCGCAATAAAAACAATGACCGTTTCAGTCGGGAAGCCGATGTGTGTGGAAACCATATTTTACCCTTAGGGATGTGGATCAGAGGCCAAATTCAGCCGGGTCGAAGCCCAACGCGATAGCGATCTCGCGGGAGGCCAGTTTCTCGTCCTGATCGAAGTTACCGTCACTTTTCGCAACGGCAATACCAACACGTAAGGCCAGTTGAGCGGCCTCAGGCTGATCTTTCAGCGCCAGGATGTATTTCATGGTTTCGCCCTTGCCAATTTCAACATCGAAATCGAAGCTTGAAACCAGTTTATTGAAGAACTCAATCACCTCATTGGTATCGAAGACCTTCAGCTCTTCTGAAGAGCGCAGAAAGCCCATCATTTTCTGCTTTTCTTCCGAACTTACGCCGTCACTCGATACGGCAATACGGGCACATACAGCAACGGTGCCCTGCATGAATTTTTTGTTTTTGAAACGGCCAACCTGGCGGGTCAGTTCGTCACGGCCTGAGTTAATGGCACCTTTAACTTTGTCGAAAAAGCTCATACCTGTTTCCTTTGTTGCTGTGTTATTTAGAACCGGCGCTCCAGCGAAATCCCCAGCCAAATGCCCGGTCCATTTCGTCCTGGCCTTTGAAGTACTGGTTAATTCGCTCGACTTTAATTGCGCCGTTTTCGTTTACGAGTCTGGCAATGGCGCACAATGTGCGACGGTTCTCACCTTCGGTCAGGCGGGTCTCAATGGGCGGTTGATCCGGCACATGAATGGTGACTACACCATCAGTCTTGTCCCAGCTGGGAACACCTTCATAAATAAAGGCGTAAATCAGCACTTCGCGGATATGCTTCCATTCACGTCCATTGATATGCAGCCACTCGCCGTCTGATACATCACCCGTCCGGTCATCGCCCTTGAGCTGAACATACGGTTCATCGCGATAATCACCGAATGCATTACCGAGCGCCTGAATGACCGATTTATACCCGTCCTGAAGCTCAACAAAGGCCCCCAGATCCAGGTCGATTCCTTTGGAGCCGAACATACCTGCAAAGCCTGATTTGCTACTGCCCCGGTGCCAGTTCAGGTTGATCCGGATTTCACCGAAGTTATCCCGTTTGGTCAGGCTGATTGCAGGCTTCTCTTTTGTCAGCGATACCTTGCTCAGGCTGATTTTTGTCTCAACTGGCGGAGGGGTTACAACCGGAGGAGTTGGGGCTGCGGGAGCCGGTTCGTCGGCAATATTTACGCCGAAATGCTCTGCCAGCGGTTTAAGTCCACCGTTGAACCCCTGCGCAACGAAGCGGAATTTCCAGTCATTATTACGACGGTAAAATTCCCCCAGAATTAAGGCTGCTTCCTGACGGCCGCTCAGTTCGACACTGCCGCTAACCAGGCCGGTAGCCCCTTGCTCCACGTCGATGGAAAGATTACGAAGACCGGACACCGTCTGCCCACCGTCACAGGTCACGGTGAACGCAATTTTCTGGACATCAGGTTTCAGCCGGTTGAGCGCGACAGTAAAGGTTGAGTACTGGCCTTCACTGACCAGGCTGACGGTACCATCATCGTTACGTGGCTGACCATAAAACACCATGTCCGCATCACCCTGCACCTTCCCGTCGGCATACAGGCGAAACGCCGAAGCATCCACCTGGCCGCCCGAGGTGATCCGGACCCGCAACTCCTGGGCTGGAACGGGGGCATTGCCCCCCGGCGTCAGGTTCATTAGCGAATAACCGCTGAAACGATATCGGAGTGCATATCGTCAATTGTGCGGCCGCGACAGGCATGGCCAAGGGCGGTAAAGTCCCAGTTGCCGTTATTACGGCGCAGCGAAGAAATAACGATCCCGGTATGTGAGCCCTGCTCAGTCAGCTTGTAGCGAGCCAGCTCTTTGCCGGTTTGATCGACAACGCGGCAGAAAGCGTTTTCGACGTCATTGAACGACTGACCACGGAAGCTGTTTACCGTAAACGCCAGGTATTCAACGTTTGCAGGCAGGCGGGAGAGGTTGACCTTAATCACTTCATCGTCACCGTCACCCTCACCGGTCAGGTTATCGCCACTGTGCACAACAGCGCCGCAGGTGGATTTCAGTTTGCGGAACCAGATGGTGTCAATTGTTTTACCTGTGCTGTCCATTAATACACAGCCAGCATCGAGATCGATTGAGTCGTTGCCTCCAAACAATCCTCCAAGAAGACCTTTTTTCTTAACCGGATCCCAACCGAGACCGAAATGAAGCTGGCTTAATGCAGATGATTCTTTGCTGAGTGATACCGTCTGGTTCTTAACTAATGAAACCATGTTTTATTCCTTAAAATGGTAATGACCGAGACAATCAAAGGTATATTTAGTAACTGACGAAGAAAATCATATCATGATGAAGTTCTCTGACAAGGGAAATTTTTGTGGTTTTCTGTAAAAACACAAAAAGAAATCCTTTTCAGGGTGTTAGTTTTTCTATTTTTAATTTAAATATCAATGTGTTATAAGGAATCCAAAAAACACTGACGCACTCCATAACCACAGGAGTTATTAATCATATTATGATTGACATGTAGCTTAGACACTCATAGACTCACTTCTCAATCATAAATTTGCATGGCGTTCCGGATAATTAAAAAAAATGAACAAGAAAATTTGGTTTATGGAAGGTTTATCCTCCCAGCGAGATATTATTCAGGGGGTAAAATCATTTGCACAAAAAAATAATTTTGCCATTACCGTTTTTGCCTCCCACCGTAACGAAAGAAATGAAATCCTTTCCGTTGCCGATTATTCTTTGACTGAACCTGAAGATCCTCAAAAACGTCTTCAGTTTATCCAGGAAATCATTCAGACCTACGGCATCCACCATATTCATACTGGCCGTAACAGCCAGTGGTTTGAAGAACACCGTTCAGCCATTGAACCGACCGGTGCCACCCTTACTACCGGTGCAACGGGCGTCGACTGGTTAACTCTGGCTGACGAAAAAGTTACTTTTGCTCAGTTTATGGAGCAAAAGGGTCTCCCGGTCGTACCATCCTGGCGGGTGAATACGCTGGCAGAATTAAAGACACACCTCGCGGCCCCGCCGTTCACTGACAGCCCGGTATGCGTGAAGCCGGTGACGGGTATCTATGGCATGGGATTCTGGCGCTTTGATGACAGTGCTTCGCCTATGGCCGTCTTTAATCATCCCGAACATCGTCTGGTCAGTCCGCAACAGTATATTGCAGCAGCATCAGCTGCTGAGTCGTTTAAACCCCTTGTTTTGATGCCGTACCTGCCAGGCCCGGAATTTTCCGTCGATATCCTCGCGGATAAGGGCGAAATACTCGCAGCCGTGGGACGCCGTAAGGAAGGGGCTATCCAGTATCTGGTAAACGAAGGAAGCGCCTGGGAACTGGCGTGTGACTGCGCCCGTGTTATGAAGGCCGACGGGCTGGTGAATGTTCAGACGCGAAACGATGTGAATGGCAACCCGGTGCTGCTTGAAACCAACATGCGTCCGTCAGGGGGGGTGGGTTATACCCTTCACAGCGGTGTGAACCTTCCTGGGTTATTTGCTGCCTTTAAGCTCGGTCTGATGTCTGAAGATATGGTACGCCAGAGCGCTAAAAACACCTTTTCTCCGGTTGCGGTGAGATCCATTACGGATGTAATTGCATACCCGGAATCACTCTCTAACCTTCTGAATTAAGGCGTATTTATGTCTGATATCCTCGAAGATATGATTTATCGCCGTACCCTCTCATGCGGTACGATTCAGGTAACCCGTGACCAGGGTGAAGTTTCGCTCGATGACCTGTTTGACATCGCTGAAAGACGTAACCCGAAACGCGCCTTTCTGTTTGTCAGCAAAGTACTCGGCAGGCACATTCCCGTGCCACCCTCAGTCATGCGGCAGGCCTACAGACAGCTTGCCAGCCAGTTCCCCTCGACACTGACAGGACCCGTACTGTTTATCGGTATGGCTGAAACCGCCGTTGGGCTTGGGGCCGGTGTATTTGATGAAGTGCGCCACCAGCATCGTGAATCTGTCTATCTGACCTCTACCCGTCACCCGGTTGATGGCACGTTGCTTTGCGAGTTCAAGGAAGAACACAGCCACGCCACCGATCATCTGATCTATCTGCCAGATGATGAAGAGAAAAGACGTCGTGTTACCAACGCACGAACGCTGGTTTTGATTGATGACGAGGCAACCACCGGTAATACCTTTATTAACCTGCTTTCTGCCCTGCGTAATACCGGCAAGCTTCAACATATTGAACAGGTTATCGCCGTAACGCTGACCGACTGGAGTGGCAATGCCCTGTCGGAGCGCACCCCCTTGCCCGTCACTTCGGTTTCGCTTGTAAGCGGTCAGTGGGGATGGACCCCATTACCTGATGCACCTGTCCCGGACATGCCGAAAGTCAACGTAACTTCACGAGGAGAATGGGACATCCAGGGGAAACAGTCATGGGGCCGACTGGGGATGCTCGCACCTGCGGCCGATCTCGGCCATGAGGTCTCCGTCCACAAGGGGGAACGTATTCTGGTTCTCGGGACCGGGGAATTCGTCTGGGAGCCGTTCCTGCTTGCTGAACGGCTCGAAGCTGCCGGAGCACAGGCATTTTATGGATCGACCACCCGCTCCCCTGTCGCCGTTGGTTATGCCATTGAGTCCGCCATTTCCTTTACGGATAACTACGGGCTGGGCATCCCCAATTTTGTCTATAACGTCGCCCACCAGCAGTTTGACCGCATTCTTGTGTGTACTGAGACACCCGCAGAAAGTATTGACACGCAGCTTCTTAAAGCGCTGGCTGAGGTTGCGCCCGTCGTGGAGATTGTTACCTATGAATAAACCCGTTGTTCTGAGCGACCTTGACGACACGCTCTTTCAGACCCGTCGTAAAATGGTGGACGAGCTGGCCCTGGAGCCATTCCGTACCGGTGCCGTTGATCGCACCCTGAATCCACGAAGCTTTATGACGGAAGAACAGTCCATGTTGGTGGACTGGCTCCTGGAGCAGGCTGAACTCATACCCGTTACCGCACGGGGAACTGAAGAAATCAGCCGCGTACGGATCCCTTTCCACTCCTGGGCAATCACAACGCACGGGGCCGTCATTCTCACGCCTGAAGGCAAACCCGACGAGGAGTGGAAGGCCCATATGCTCGGCCAGCTGGCTCCCTACCAGGAAAAGCTGACATCGATGCAGCGTCTGATCACTGAAATGATGGACGCAAAAGGAATCAATGCCTGGGCAAGGCTGAACTTCGAATACGGTGAAACGGCGGTTTATATGGTGATGAAACACCGCGACAGCACCCGCCTTGACGAGCTCAATGCCATTGCAGATGAGATAGAAACGGTGTTTCCGACCGAGGGCTTCTACATCCACCGCAACAGTAATAACGTGGCCTGGCTTCCCACCCCGGTTGAGAAAGGGCTGGCAGTCAGCTGGCTGCTTGAAAAACTTCGGGCTGAACGAGGAGTTTTCCCCGTAATTGGTTTGGGCGACAGCCTGAGCGATCATCGTTTTATGAAACTGTGCAGCTGGTTTGGCATCCCGCGTCAGAGTCAGTTTGCAGATGCCATTTCACAGCGAATTTTTGGAGAAAATTAAAATGCAGCCACATGAAACATTTACCGGCTCATACCAGCCCGGTGACGTGGAATTTCTGCTAAAGCCGGTTGTCATTGAGATGACGCCGGTTGAGAAAAAAGAAGAACTGATTCAGTCCGGGAAGAAACATTATTCGGACATGCTCAGCCAGGAGCCAGCGCCTACACAATGGCATCTTGATTTGTTTCACCGGGCGCTGGATCGGGGCGCAGAGAGGCTTGCAAAAGAAGTCACACAGCTCGCTATTGCTCTGGCCGAACGCTTCGGTGATGAGCCCATTGTACTGGCCAGTCTTGTCAGGGCTGGCGTTCCGCTCGGCGTTATGCTGCACCAGGCCCTGCGTGACATGGGGAAAACCTCATGGCATTACGGTATCAGCATTATCCGGGATCGTGGAATTGACGGTGCAGCCCTCGACGTCATTGAAGAGCGGCATGGTACCAGCGGTATTGTCTTTGTTGACGGATGGACAGGTAAAGGCGCAATTACCGGAGAGCTTGTACGCGCACTGAAAGATCGCCCGGGCTATCCTGAGCAGCCGCGACTGGTTGTCCTGGCCGATCCCTGTGGCTGCTCCTGGCTTGCAGCCAGTGATGATGACTGGCTCATTCCTTTTGGCATCATGGGGGCGCCGGTATCAGGCCTGATCTCCCGGTCAGTATGGTCCTCTGAAGGATTACACGGGTGCATGGTTTGCGAGCATCTCAGTGAATTCGAATGCAGCCGGATGCTTGCCGATACCGTCGCTCATTTCCGTAAGAAGTTAACACCGTCATCCCTCGCTCCCCTGAGCTGGAATACGGAATCAGCCCGGGTCTTATGGCAGACAAGTCGCGACGTTATCGCGTTCCTAGCCGATGAATTTAAAGTGGACAGCGTCAATCGTATTAAACCCGGTATTGCTGAAGCAACCCGGGCTGTATTACGTCGGGTACCGGACCATGTATTTGTGCGTTCTATTGACGACCCGGACGTTGCCTTGCTTGTAGGGCTTGCTCGTGAAAAGGGAATAGTTGTTACAGAAATGGGGGGAACCCTCGGCCAGTATCGGGCTGTAACCATTATCAAGAAGGTACTCTGATGAAAAATCGTCTTTCTCCCTGGAATCTGGGAGCCACGCTATACATGCCTGCAACACGGGAAGATATTGCTGATGCCGTCCTGCACGGGAAAATCCCGGGCTTGCGCTCTCTGGTGATTTGCCTGGAGGATGCTGTCAGTGAAGCAGACATCCCCGTCGCCCTCAAAAATCTGGAGCACCTGCTGCACGAGCTCAGTAACAGCATGAGTAGCCTGGGTAAAAATGACTGGCCTCTGGTGTTCATTCGCCCCCGGCATGCCGAAATGGGCAGATGGTTAAAAGCGCATTATGATCTTTCCGCTGTCGACGGGTTTGTGCTGCCTAAATTTACCCTCAGTTCGTTAGCTGAATGGTGGGATATCATGGTCGGGACTCACCTGTGCATGATGCCAACGCTGGAAACAGAAGATGTCTTTGACGTGGTTCAGATGCGCGAGCTGGCTACCCGTCTGGAGGAACATCCCTGCCACGACCGCATTATTGCGCTTCGAATCGGCGGCAACGATCTTATGAACGTTGTGTCGCTTCGCCGTCCCCGGGACCTGACGCTGTATGACAGCCCGATGGGCTACGTCATCAAAATGCTCGTTTCGGTCTTCGGCCCGCGTGATTTTGCCCTGACCGCGCCTGTATGTGAGCATATTGACGATCATGCCGTTATGGCCAGAGAGCTGGCTCTTGATATGGCACACGGGCTTGTTGGGAAAACGGCCATTCACCCGGGTCAGATAGAGGTCATTCAAAACGCGCTGATGGTCACTCAGGGTGAGCATTCTGACGCTCTGCGGATCCTGAACTCTACCCAGGCCGTGTTTAAGTCGCAGGGAGCAATGTGTGAACCCGCCACACATCGCCGCTGGGCGGCTGGCATTCTGGACAGGGCTCGTTTTTATGGGTTACAGAACGAGCAAAGCGCTGATGGAATCAGATTACTTACCGTGACCCAGCATCATTAAGGAAATCATAATGGGGTTCAGGTTCAGAAAGTCGATCAACATTATTCCTGGCGTTCGCCTCAACCTGAGTAACGGTGCACCGAGCCTGAGTGTCGGGCCGAGAGGTGCTTCCGTTTCTTTTGGTAGCCGGGGGACCTATGCCAATCTGGGCTTGCCCGGTACCGGGCTGAGTTACCGTACCCGGCTTGACCGGGCCGCGCGTTCCAGAGGTGAAAACCGGACGGCAACCGACCCGGGGCTCAGACAGGCGCTTGAGCAGAAAGCCGCTGAACTCATGTCAGCGGTAACCGCAATCCGTAATATTCACGAGCTGACGCCGGATCCAAAAACAGGCATCAGCTGGGCAGAGCTGGAAGCAGTATACCTGCATAACAGAACGTCGCCTTTTCAGGTTCCGGCACCGGTGCGTCCAGAAAAGCCAGACTACCTTGTATTGCCGGAAAAGCCTGCCGAGAGCGAAGGCATTAGTTTTTTGGGTAAATGGTTTGAATCGGAATCAGCTAAAGCTGAGCGCCACGCCGAAAATCTTCGCCGGTGGCAGCAGGAGCTGATTGATGTGGAGCGTGAGAATACCCTTCGACAGCACCGGTACCAGCAACAACGGACGGCCTGGGCCGAACAGTATGCAAACTGGAAGTTTGAAGCTGAAGAACATGAAAAACGGCTCGCCACGGCTCAGGCAGATGCCCGGCAGCAGTTCCGGACAGACGCCGCGTTTTTCGAATCATACCTGGCGGGTGTGCTGGCAGAAACTGAATGGCCGCGTGAAACGCTTGTTGCATTTGAAGTAAAGCCGGAGCTATCAGCAGTCCTGCTGGACGTTGATTTAGCTGAGATTGAAGATTTCCCTGATAAGATTTACGGCGTTAATGCCCGGGGAACGGAGCTGACGGAAAAAGCCATGACGCAAAAAGCCGTACGCGAAAACTATGCCCACCACGTCCATGGCTGCTTGTTCCGCCTGGTCGGTATCGTTTTACATACGCTACCTTTCGACAACGTGATTGTGTCAGGCTTTACGCAACGGGTCAGTAAGCGGACCGGCTATCTGGAGGATGAGTATATCCTGTCCTGCAAATGCACTCGCAGCCAGATGTCGTCAGTAAATTTTGCAGGCATAAAACACATTGATCCGGTTGAAGCGTTAGGCGATCAACCGGTTATTCGAAAGATGAGCAGTACCTTCATTTTTCAGCCTATTGAACCACTAACCCTTTAAGCAGGCTAAATCTTACGATGCAATTAAATACCAGACAGGCCCGGATTTTTAAGCTTGCCAACTTACTGGGCACCGGCAAGCCCGTTTCCGCTGCCGACATTATAACCAGTCTGGAATGCTCTGAGCCGACATTAACCCGGGCCCTCAAAGAGCTACGCGAGTCATATTCTGCGGAGATCAAATACAGCAAGGCAGGTCATTCCTATCATCTCGTTAATCCGGGCCAGTTGGATAAAAAGACCCTCCGCCGGATGAATGAAGCGCTCGCACAGAATGCTGAACTGAAAACCGGTGAGTCCACAGGGAAGGTCGTACTCGATAAGGATAAAAAAACAGCCGTGTCATTATCGCTACGCATGCGGATTCTAAGAAAAATTGACCGTCTGGCTGCGCTGAGTGACTCGACCCGAAGTGAAGCGGTAGAGAAGCTGGCTCTGCACTCCGTTGATGAACTGATAAAAGAATACAGCGCTAAAAAGTCCTGACGCTAAATCTCAGACCGGGGTGAAAACTCCGGTTTTGTCATATTTCACCTCTGTATTGGCGTGATGCAAAATGGCATCTGAATCGATCATGGTTTGGCATCCATTTCCGATCACAGTTTGGCATCACAATCGATCACGATTTGGCATGCTTCCGCTCATTGATTGGCATCCTGGTGTCGTTACGGGGAAGTCATCTTCACAGGGATCTTCAGTCAGTTAGCATTACCGACATCCATTCACCAACTTACCGGAGATAATCAATGTCAAAACCCCGATGGACGCTTGATCAGAAAAAACATCACGTTGCCGCATGGCGCGCCAGCGGCCTTACCCGTGAACAGTACTGTGAACTTTACGACATTCCGTTTAAATCCCTGCGCCAGTGGCCGCAGGATGTCGCAAAAGCCGAAAAACGAGCCAGAGCACCAGAAATTATTCCTGTTTCAGTATCTGGCTCTTCCGGAATGACTGATGGCAGACCATTGTCGGATGAGCCTGTCACTCTCTTCCTGCCCGGTGGTATCCGGATGTGCTGCCAGCCTTCTCAGTTAACCGATGTTTTCCGGGCTCTTCGCCATGCTGACGCCTGATAACGTATTCCTGGTCGTAAAACCCGTCGATATGCGCCGGGGTATCGACACACTGACACAGTACGTCCAGAACGAACTTAACGCTGCATGGCATGACGGTGCTGCTTTTGTCTTCACCAATAAAGTCCGCTCCCGCATAAAAGTTCTCCGGTGGGACAAACATGGCGTATGGCTGTGTACCCGACGACTGCACCGGGGAAGCTTCCGCTGGCCCCGGAAAGGTGATGCCACATGGCATCTCACACAGGATGAGTTTCACTGGCTGGTCTTTGGGGTTGACTGGCAACAGGTGAAAGGGCATGACCTGGCAAAATGGGTATACCAGGAAGAACCCGAAGATGCTCAGAGCAACGCAATAACTCAATGAAATATAATGAATATCCATGCGTGATGTCATATAATCCACCGCATGGATATCTCGCTTCTCAGTACCACCAGTGACCCTGAACAGCTTCGCGCTCTGGCAATTGCCATGGTGCAAAAAGTCATGGCTGAGAATGCAGAACTTCAGAACCGTATCCGCATCCTGGAAGAGCAGATGAAGCTCGCACGCCAGCAGCGTTTCGGTAAAAAATGCGAATCGCTGGCCGGGATGCAGCGTTCCCTGTTCGAAGAGGATGTTGACGCGGATATCGCAGAAATCTCGGCGCATCTGGACAAACTGCTTCCTCAGACCGGGGACGAAGAAAAAACAACAACACGTCCTGTTCGTAAGCCCTTGCCTTCACCTCTTCCCCGTGCTGAAAAGGTTATCCCGCCAACTGAGGAACGTTGTCCTGACTGTGATGCCCCCCTGCACTTCATTCGCGATGAAGTCAGCGAGAAGCTGGAATATATTCCGGCACAGGTCGTGGTCAACCGCTATATCCGCCCGCAGTACAGCTGTCCCTGCTGTGAGAAAGTGTTCAGCGGAAAAATGCCGGCACATATCCTTCCGAAAAGTGCTGTTGAGCCATCGGTCATCGCACAGGTTGTCATCAGCAAATATACCGACCATCTGCCCCTGTATCGCCAGCAGCACATTTTCTCCCGAATGGGGGTGGAGCTCCCCGTCAGTACAATGGCGGATATGGTCGGTGTTGCTGGCGCTGCACTGGCCCCGCTGGCAAAATTGTTACGCCACGAGCTTCTGACACGGGATGTTATTCATGCAGATGAAACGTCCCTGAGGCTCCTTGATACCCGGAAAGGCGGTAAATCCTGCTCCGGCTGGCTGTGGGCTTACGTCAGCGGAGAAAGAGTAAGCGTCAACGGAGCACCGTATTGACGCTTATTTATTGGTGAGTACTACGTTCCATGGCAGGAGTTCATCAACTCGGTTGGAAGGCCATTCTGGCAGTACGCTCAGGATATGGCGCAGATACGCTTCCGGATCGATACCGTTCAGACGGCAGGTGCCGATCAGCCCGTACAACAGTGCTCCACGCTCGCCGCCGTGATCGCTGCCAAAGAACATAAAGTTTTTCTTTCCGAGACAGACTGCACGAAGCGCTCTTTCCGCAGCATTATTATCCGCCTCCGCCAGACCGTCATCACTGTAATAACAGAGGGCATCCCACTGATTCAGTACATAGCTGCACGCTTCGCCCAGTCTGGATTTTTTCGACAGCGTACCATTCTTCTCCACCATCCATTCATGCAGTGACGTCAGTAACACTTTGCTTCGCTGCTGCCTGACGGCAAGACGCTCTGACTCCGGTAATCCCCGTATTTCATCCTCGATGGCGTACAGTTCACTGATTCGCTTCAGGGCTTCTTCTGCCGTCGCACTTTTGCTGCTGATGTATACATCGTGGATTTTTCGCCGGGCATGGGCCCAGCACGCAACTTCTGTCAGTGCACCACCTTCACGTTCTGCACTGAACAGCCGATCGTAACCGCTGAACGCATCCGCCTGCAGGATACCCCGGAAGGGACGAAGGTGTTGTACCGGATGTTTTCCCTGCCTGTCTGGTGAGTAGGCGAACCAGACCGCCGGTGGCTCTGATGAGCCCGCATTCCGGTCATCCCGGACATACGTCCAGATGCGTCCTGTTTTTGCCTTTTTTCTGCCCGGTGCCAGCACTTTTACTGGTGTGTCGTCAGTGTGAACCTTGCGGGTGTTCATCACGTAACGGTACAGGGTATCATTCAGCAGAGTCATTAACTGACAACATGCGTCAACCCAGTTGGAGAGTAATGCCCGGCTCAGTTCGATGCCCTGGCGGGCAAAGATTTCACTCTGACGATACAGTGGCAGGTGTTCGCAGTATTTTCCCGTTAACACGCGGGCAAGTAATCCGGAGCCCGCGATGCCGCGCTCTATCGGGCGGGACGGCGCTGGCGCTTCAACTATACAGTCACATTTTGTACAGGCTTTTTTTACCCGAACAGTGCGGATCACTTTCAGGGCGCTACTCACCAGTTCCAGCTGCTCAGCACTGACTTCCCCCAGATAATCCAGCTCACTGCCACACTCCGGGCAACAACTTTCTTCAGGCTCCAGACGGTGTATTTCACGGGGAAGATGTGCCGGTAACGGACGACGATGACGTGACTGTCGCAACTGGCGGGGAACCTGCGGGTCATCCTCACGCCCACTGTAACGATCGCTTTCCTGTTCGCGTTGTTTCAGTTGGGCCTCAGCCTGTTCAACCTCACGCTGCAGTTTTTCAGAACGGGTACCGAACAACATCCGGCGCAGTTTTTCTATCTGGGCCCTCAGATGTTCTATTTCCCGCTCCTCCTCTTCGATCTTTTCCTCGGCACGTGCCAGTGCAGAGCGCAGGAAGGCCTCCGTCTCTTCAACCAGACTCAGTTGCTGATCTTTCTGACGGAGGGCTTCAGCCTGCTCAGAGAGCAGCCTTTCCAGCTCAGTGATACGAATGAGGTATTTCCGACTCATGACCGTTTTTATAATCCGGCCATGACATTTTTACAACATTGTCAGTGCATTAAGGCGGGATGTTTTGGGCTGACGCCAGTCCAGTTTATCGAGGAGCATTGCCAGCTGCGAGCGGGTAATGGATACCTTACCGTCACGCACCGCAGGCCAGATAAACTGGCCTTCCTCCAGACGTTTGGTGAACAGGCACAGACCATCAGCATCAGCCCACAGAATTTTAATCGTGTCACCCCGTCGGCCGCGAAAGATAAACAGGTGACCGGAGAAGGGGTTCTCATCCAGCACATGTTGTACCTGTTCTCCCAGACCGTTGAAGGATTTACGCATATCAGTAACGCCGGCAACCAGCCAGATTCGAGTGCCTGATGGGAGCGAGATCATCGTCCCCTCCCGGTCAGTTCACGGATCAACACCGTGAGCAGCTCTGGTGAAGGATTTTCCAGCGTCATGTTACCGTGGCGGAACTCAACTTTACAGGAACTGGCACTGACTGTGCTTTGTGAAGGAGTGGATAAAAGCGGAGTAAGAGCCGCCATAGGCTCTTTCTGCTCATCAGGCGTTATCTCAACAGGTAATAATTCAACGCCAGCGCCAGAAGAGGTTGTTACCGGAAGACGCCGCGATATACGCCTTTCGTTCTGCCAGAGCCTGAGCCATTTGAACAGGAGGTTATCATTGATATCGTGTTCCCGGGCAATACGGGCAACAGAGGCTCCTGGTTGTGAAGCCAGTTTAACCATTTGAAGTTTAAACTCATTTGAAAATGATCTGCGGGGTTCTGAGGATAATATTTTCTGTTCCATAACAGGTGTCCACTAGTTGAAAAGGTGGGCACCTACGTTACCAATACTGGCTTAATGGCTACATACGGCGGTCAGTTTACGCTTACGAGAAAGAAGCGGTCCGCCGGTCGTCTGTTTTGACTCGCAGACCGGACGGGCCCTCAGATATCCTGAGGCCTGGCTGCAGGGCTGGTGTGGCGGTACGCTGGTGAGTGACGGATACAGCGTGTACAAATCTCTGGCGGATAATGACCCCGGTATTACATCTGCCTGTTGCTGGAGCCACGCAAGGCGCGGTTTCGCAAATCTGTATAAGGCCAGCAGGGAGCCCCGTGCAGCCATGGCGCTGAGAAAAATCGCGGGTCTTTATCGCATTGAGAAGTTCATCCGTGAACGTCCTGTGGAAAAAATACGGCAATGGCGACAACGGTATTCCCGGCCGATAGTGAATGACCTGTTTGCCTGGCCTGAAGAGCAGGAGCCGTGCTGTCCGCCCGACGGACCACTAAACAAAGCGATTAATTATATCCTGAACCGGCGCGATGAACTGAGCTGCTTCCTGAGTGACGGAGCCGTGCCCCTGGACAACAATATCTGCGAGCGTGCTATCCGCCCGGTGGTCATGGGGCGGAAAGCATGGTTATTCGCCGGTTCACTGATGGCCGGGAACCGCGCGGCACAGATAATGAGCCTTCTGGAAACGGCAAAACGTAATGGTCTGGAGCCGCATGCCTGGCTGACAGACGTTCTGACGCGTCTACCGGAGTGGCCGGAAGACCGACTGGAAGAGTTGCTGCCCCTTGAGGGATTTACCTTCTCCGGGTGAGTGATACCTGCCATCAGGTGTTCGTGCAGCGGGCCATAACCCGCAGTCGGGAGTTGAACGCCTGACGACAGGAAATGAGCCAGAGCAGCGACCACGCGGGCTGACAGTGAGTCAGAACCTGAATCAGCCCGGAGCCATTCCCGGGGCTGTACTTCATCACCTGCCATCAGTACCCGTGTCAGTACTTCGCGACCTGACGCAATTACCCGACTCAGTTCTTCAGAACCCGCCTCCGATACCAGCCTGGCGGTCGCCCCTGTGCAACAAAATAAATCAACCATCGTCAGACGGTGATCAATCGTATGCGCTGCCAGTGGCTCGCCTGAAAAATGCGTCAATATGAGTTCGCCGGAACAATACCTCAGTTCTTCAGAACCCGCCTCCGATACCAGCCTGGCGGTCGCCCCGGCGCAACAGAATAAATCAACCATCGTCAGACTGCGATCATTCGTATGCATCGCTGATGATGCGCCCGAAAAACGCGTCAATATGAGTTCGCCGGAATATTACTGACGACACGGTTTGTAGTTACGTTCCTTCGGTGAGTGAGTACCTGTGCGTCAGGGTAACGCAATCAGTTCAGGTTTAGCGGGGTGTCAAGTCGGTTTGGCTAACCGACCGCAGAATTAACTGTACCTTTAAAGGTCGCCCCCGATATATCTGCCTGTCAGACATATCGCCGATTCGGTATCTCACTACATAAAACTCCTTAAAAAACAATGCGATTCTGTTGGTACGAAGCTTTCAGTAAGTCAGTCCGGAGAAGCGCCAGTACGATACAGAATGAGGTTGAAAAAAACGTTCACGTCTGGTCACTTCTTCAAATGTTAAAAAACATCTCGTAAAGAGCCAGTTTATGCGGGTTCGTTGAGTAGACGTGCGAGCGTCACTTTGTCAGCTTTAACGCTGACGAAAGTGACGCCCGCACAGCTTCAAACTCCACATGCACACGCAAGCGACCAAATTTCAAATGGTCTTATGCCGTGCGCACAGTCATAAGAAGCGCATGCGGAAAGTCAGAAAATATCTTAAGACGCAGATTTTAAAGGCGTTTTTATGCCAGTCTGCCGGGAATACACAGTAGTCCGGTTGTCCGGAAGCACCACGGTAATCCGAAGGAAAAATCAACGTACCTCAATCACCGTAGTGATATCCGTTCCCAGAGGCTAAACGGATGTACCACCATAAAGGCATCCTCTTTCAGGCTACGAGGATATTGCAATCACCCGAAGGCGTTTCTCTCAGATTGCTGAAACATTGGCTGGCAGTCACCCGAAGGCGTCCCTCTCAGACTGCTGGAACATTGGCTGGTCGCAAAAGCGACAGTTAATGCAAATACAGGTTAACAAAAAGGGAAATCTGCCGTCAACCCAACCATATGAACATGTTGATTTCATTATGAATGTGATGTTCTAATATAAATTAATCAGTAACTTCATAAAAAGAATATAAGAAACAGATAATGCATGTATTTACACACATATCAGCACAATGATAGATTACCACCCCAGAAACACGATAAAGGTATAATTATGGAATTTTCCGTTATTTTTTTCTGGGTTATCACTGGTCTTATTACCATCTTATTCTTAAAATCAATAATAACCGATCTAATAAAAAACCTAAACAAAACAGACATAGCGTTATATAT
>NZ_JABWMS020000073.1:0-21759 GCF_013369155.2 Escherichia sp. 94.0001
AAAGAATATAGAAAGGGGAAGCATAAGGTTTTTTATATTATAATTTCCTTGTCTGCCACGTAAAATTAGTGATAATAGGCAAACTATAGCAGTGATATTATATATCTTTATGCTGAAAGTGTTATCGACGAATGCAATTATCAATGAAAGAAAACATAATATATAAGTTATTACCTCTAAAATCATAGATGATTTCAGAGTGTAAGGTTTCCATGAATGAAGTTTAATGAAGGTTGGCATGTTTTACCTTTATAATGATGATAGTTTTTCCAAAACTGCTTGACCGTTGAGATTAATTAAACTTTTTCCCGGTGCCATGCAAACTACCTGATTCTTCCCATAACCGCCAATCAATCCCGGGTCTGTAGGCCCATAAACTGTGATATTAGGTTTATCGAGCGCTGCAGTTAAATGGCTTAATCCCGTATCCACAGATACCACAAATTTAGCCCCAGCTAGCACATGGGCAACGCCTTCCAGAGTCATCTTCGGCAGTATGTCGACATAATCAAAGCCTTCCGCCAGCCTTTTTGCCCGCTCTTCTTCATGCGGCGCACCCCACGGTAGTTTAATTCGAATCCCTGAACCTGCCAGTAAACTAATCAATTCTCGCCAGTGTTCTTCTGGCCAGTGTTTATCATCACGGGTCGTCGCATGAAGAAATACGGCATATTCGCCAGCATCTGTAGGCAGGTTCGTCAGGAAATGCTGTGCGATAGCATAATCGCCCTGGGTTTGCGGTTTGCTATAGCCCAGACTTTTGGCAAACAGTTCGCGGGTGCGTTCTACGGCGTGCTGCTGTTTTGCAATATGATGTTTACGATTGTAAAACAGGCTGGCTAAGGGTTCGCGAGCGGTTTGCCAGTCCATTCCATGCTTTACGCCATGCGCCAGACGCGTCACCAGCGCCGCGCTTTTTACCAGCCCCTGAGCGTCGATTATTGCGTCATAGTTCTCTGCTTGTAGCGCTTCACGAAACGCTTTCCGTTCAGCTTTTATGGGGGCCGAGAACCAGGCTTTACGCCAGCGACGTATTGCCACAGGAATAACTCGCTCAACGGCGGCGTGCCAGGAAGGAATTTGTGCGAACCCTTCTTCCACCACCCAGTCAAACTTAATCCCCGGGATTGCCTGCTGGGCATCAGTGAGTGCGGGCAACGTATGGAGAACATCGCCCATCGACGATGTTTTAACGATCAGAACCCGCATCCGTCAGGCTTCCTCTTGTAACAATAGCGCGTTGAGTTCTTCCAGTACGCGCTGGGGAGTAATATCGATCAAGCTCTGGTGATAACCTTCCGCAGCGTCACCTTTACGGACTTTGTGATAGCCGGTAATCAGGCGGATCACGCGCGCTTTATGGGATAGGGGCGGTGTGAAGTCCGGGCTACTCGGACCATACAGGGCAACCAGCGGACGATTGAGCGCCGCCGCAACGTGCATCAGGCCAGAATCGTTAGTGACAATGGCTTTACAGGCTGCAATCAGGATAACCGCTTGATCAAGCTGTGTTTCCCCCGCCAGGTTCCGGCACCATGCCTGCTGCTCGGTATTCAAAGCGGCAAGAATCTCATTGCCCGCTTCATGATCTTTCGCCGAGCCAAACAGAACCACCTGATAACCTTCATCAATCAGCTGCTTTGCCAGCTCCGCATAGTGGTAGTGTGGCCAGCGTTTTGCCGGACCAAACTCCGCCCCCGGGCAAAAACCAATCATCGGACGTTCTGATGAAAGCGAAAATTGATTACAGGTATATGATTTTTCACCTTCGCTCACCTGCAACTGCGGCCATAACAATGGCTGCGGCAGATCTTGTGCTGTGCGCATAACGCCTTTGTCATAGGCCAGCGCAACATAGCGTTCCACCATTAGCGGCCAGGCTTCTTTATCGAGCACGCGTACATCGTTGAGTAAACCGTAGCGCATCTCGCCGCGCCAGCCGGTGCGATGAGGAATACCCGCGAAGAAAGGCACTAATGCGGACTTGAAGGAGTTGGGTAAGACGTAGGCGCGGTCGTAGCGCTTTTCACGCAGACTATGACCCAGTTTGCGGCGCTCGCCGATTTCCAGCGCTCCGTGACCGAGAGGCATAGGGATAGCTTCGTTAACTTCCGGCATCCGCGATAACAATGGACGGCACCATGCCGGTGCCATCACGTCGATTATCGCCTGGGGATAGCGCGCCTGGAGCGTGCGATAGAGACTTTGCGACATCATCATGTCGCCAACCCAAGACGGGCCGATCACCAGTATTTTCATGCAGAGCTCTTATGCGTCGCGATTCAGCCAGGCCATGTATTCTGTTACACCTTCAGCAACGGTTTTGAACGGTTTGTCGTAACCCGCCGCGCGCAGATTCGTCAGATCTGCCTGAGTGAACGCCTGATAGCGGCCTTTCAGTTTATCCGGGAACGGAATGTATTCGATCTGGCCTTTCTTGTGATAAGCAAGCGTAGCATCTGCTACTGCCTGGAAGGATTCTGCACGACCGGTGCCGAGGTTGAAGATGCCGGAAACGCCATTTTCCAGGAACCACAGATTCACATCAGCCACGTCGCCCACATAGACGAAGTCACGTTTGAAGTTCTCGCTACCTTCGAACAGTTTCGGCGATTCACCGTTGTTGAGCTGGGTGTTGAGATGGAAAGCGACGCTCGCCATGCTGCCTTTATGGCCTTCACGCGGCCCATAAACGTTGAAATAGCGGAAGCCAACAATCTGTGAGTTTGCTTCTGGCAGGATTTGGCGAACATATTCATCAAACAGGAACTTCGAATAACCGTAGACGTTCAGCGGTTTTTCGTATTCACGGGATTCAATAAAGTCGGAGGTGCGTCCGCCGTAAGTGGCTGCGGAAGAAGCGTACAGGAACGGGATTTCTCGCTCCAGGCAGTAGTGCAGCAGCTCTTTGGAGTATTGATAGTTGTTATCCATCATATACTTGCCGTCCCACTCGGTGGTGGAAGAGCACGCGCCTTCGTGGAAAATCGCTTCGACATCGCCGAACTCTTCGCCAGCCATAATCTGGATCAGGAAGTCTTCCTTATCCATATAGTCCGCGATATTCAGATCCACCAGGTTCACAAACTTGGTGCCGTCTTTCAGGTTGTCCACCACCAGAATATCGGTGATGCCTTTATCATTCAGGGCCTTAACGATGTTGCTGCCGATAAAGCCCGCGCCGCCGGTAACGATGATCATAACTGTAACCTTCGAATTATGGAGTCAGAGACAATCTCAGACACGAATGCTTCTATCATATCACTACACGGCGTTCGCTTCAGCCATTCGCCAAAAGTGAGATTGATGGACGTTATTTATCCTGAATTTTGCAGAAGTGTTAACGCGTCATCTCGTCGCAACCTATAAGTTTGGGTAATATGTGCTGGAATTTGCCCTGTCTGGAGAATCGCAATGCGTGGAGAATTTTATCAGCAGTTAACCAACGATCTGGAAACCGCAAGGGCGGAAGGGTTGTTTAAAGAAGAGCGCATTATTACGTCTGCACAGCAAGCAGACATCACGGTGGCTGATGGAAGCCACGTCATTAACTTTTGTGCCAATAACTATCTCGGACTGGCGAATCATCCGGATCTGATTGCGGCGGCAAAGGCGGGAATGGATTCTCACGGTTTCGGCATGGCTTCGGTGCGTTTTATTTGCGGCACTCAGGACAGCCATAAAGAGCTTGAACAAAAACTGGCGGCCTTCCTGGGGATGGAAGATGCGATTCTCTACTCTTCCTGCTTTGATGCTAACGGTGGCCTGTTCGAAACGCTGTTGGGCGCGGAAGACGCCATTATCTCCGACGCACTGAACCACGCGTCTATTATTGATGGTGTGCGTCTGTGTAAAGCTAAACGCTATCGCTATGCCAACAACGATATGCAGGAGCTTGAAGCTCGTCTGAAAGAAGCGCGTGAAGCCGGTGCGCGTCATGTGCTGATTGCCACCGATGGTGTGTTCTCAATGGACGGCGTGATTGCCAACCTGAAAGGTGTTTGCGATCTCGCCGATAAATACGATGCGCTGGTGATGGTGGATGACTCTCACGCGGTCGGTTTTGTCGGTGAAAACGGTCGTGGCTCCCATGAATACTGCGATGTGATGGGCCGAGTCGATATTATCACCGGCACGCTCGGTAAAGCGCTGGGTGGCGCTTCTGGTGGCTACACGGCGGCGCGCAAAGAAGTGGTTGAGTGGCTGCGCCAGCGTTCTCGGCCATATTTGTTCTCCAACTCGCTGGCGCCAGCAATTGTTGCAGCGTCTATCAAAGTGCTGGAGATGGTCGAAGCGGGCAGCGAACTGCGTGACCGTCTGTGGGCGAACGCGCGTCAGTTCCGTGAGCAAATGTCGGCGGCGGGCTTTACCCTGGCGGGAGCCGATCACGCCATTATTCCGGTCATGCTTGGCGATGCAGTAGTGGCGCAGAAATTTGCCCGTGAGCTGCAGAAAGAGGGTATTTACGTCACCGGTTTCTTCTATCCGGTCGTTCCGAAAGGTCAGGCGCGTATCCGTACCCAGATGTCTGCGGCGCATACCCCTGAGCAAATTACGCGTGCGGTAGAAGCGTTCACGCGTATTGGTAAACAACTGGGCGTAATCGCCTGAGTGAGGATGTGAGATGAAAGCGTTATCCAAACTGAAAGCGGAAGAGGGCATCTGGATGACCGACGTTCCTGAACCGGAACTCGGACATAACGATCTGCTGATTAAAATCCGTAAAACAGCCATCTGCGGGACTGACGTTCACATCTATAACTGGGATGAGTGGTCGCAAAAAACCATCCCAGTACCGATGGTTGTAGGCCATGAATATGTCGGTGAGGTAGTTGGCATCGGTCAGGAAGTGAAAGGCTTCAAGATCGGCGATCGCGTTTCTGGCGAAGGCCATATCACTTGTGGTCATTGCCGCAACTGTCGTGGTGGCCGTACCCATTTGTGCCGCAACACGATAGGCGTTGGTGTTAATCGCCCGGGCTGCTTCGCCGAATATCTGGTGATCCCGGCATTCAACGCCTTCAAAATCCCCGACAATATCTCCGATGACTTAGCCGCAATTTTCGACCCGTTCGGTAATGCGGTGCATACGGCGCTATCGTTTGATCTGGTCGGCGAAGATGTTCTGGTTTCTGGTGCAGGCCCAATTGGCATCATGGCCGCGGCGGTGGCGAAACACGTCGGTGCACGTAATGTGGTGATCACGGATGTTAATGAATACCGCCTTGAGCTGGCGCGTAAAATGGGTATCACCCGTGCGGTTAACGTCGCTAAAGAGAACCTCAATGATGTGATGGCAGAACTGGGCATGACCGAAGGCTTTGATGTCGGTCTGGAAATGTCCGGTGCGCCGCCAGCGTTTCGTACCATGCTCGACACCATGAACCACGGCGGTCGCATTGCGATGCTGGGTATTCCGCCGTCTGATATGTCTATCGACTGGACCAAAGTGATCTTTAAAGGCTTGTTCATTAAAGGTATTTACGGTCGTGAGATGTTTGAAACCTGGTACAAGATGGCGGCGCTGATTCAGTCTGGCCTCGATCTCTCGCCGATCATTACCCATCGTTTCTCTATCGATGATTTCCAGAAGGGCTTTGACGCTATGCGTTCGGGCCAGTCCGGGAAAGTTATTCTGAGCTGGGATTAACACGAACAAGGGCTGGAATACCAGCCCTTGAAGCTGATGGCAAACACAAAATTGCCTGATGCGCTACGCTTATCATGCCTACGCGGTTCCTGCAAAATATTAAATCTGCACAATTTGGTAGGCCGGATAAGGCGTTTACGCCGCATCCGGCATAAACAAAGCGCACTTGGTCTACAATCTGAAAATCCAAAATACCAGCCCTTTTTCCTGAGGATAATCCGTTAAATATGTAAAATCCTGTCAGTGTAATAAAGATATCGTAATTGCGCTGATCTCTTATATAGCTGCTCTCATTATCTCTCTACCCTGAAGTGACTCTCTCACCTGTAAAAATAATATCTCACAGGCTTAATAGTTTCTTAATACAAAGCCTGTAAAACGTCAGGATAACTTCAGAGGTCGTCGGTAATTTATGATGAACAGCACCAATAAACTTAGTGTTATTATTCCGTTATATAATGCGGGTGATGATTTCCGCACTTGTATGGAATCTTTAATTACGCAAACCTGGACTGCTCTGGAAATCATTATTATTAACGATGGTTCAACGGATAATTCTGTTGAAATAGCAAAGCATTACGCGGAAAACTATCCGCATGTTCGTTTGTTGCATCAGGCGAATGCTGGCGCATCGGTAGCGCGTAATCGTGGGATCGAGGCAGCGACGGGCAAATATGTCGCTTTTGTCGATGCTGACGATGAGGTCTATCCCACTATGTACGAAACGCTGATGACCATGGCGTTAGAGGACGACCTCGACGTGGCGCAGTGCAACGCTGACTGGTGTTTTCGTGAAACGGGAGAAACCTGGCAATCCATCCCCACCGATCGCCTTCGCTCAACCGGCGTATTAACCGGCCCGGACTGGCTGCGAATGGGGCTTTCTTCCCGCCGTTGGACTCACGTTGTCTGGATGGGGGTTTATCGTCGTGATGTCATTGTTAAAAATAACATTAAATTTATTGCCGGATTACATCATCAGGATATTGTCTGGACAACAGAATTTATGTTTAACGCGCAACGCGTGCGATATACCGAGCAATCGTTATATAAATATTATTTGCATAATACGTCAGTGAGCCGATTGAATAGACAGGGAAATAAAAACCTTAATTATCAACGCCACTATATTAAGATTACCCGACTGTTGGAAAAGTTAAATCGCGATTACGCAGACAGAATAGTGATTTACCCGGAATTTCATCAACAAATAACTTACGAAGCATTACGTGTTTGCCATGCGGTACGTAAAGAGCCAGATATTATTACCCGCCAACGGATGATTGCTGAGATATTTACTTCCGGTATGTATAAGCGCCTGATTTCCAATGTACGCAGCATAAAGGTGGGTTATCAGGCGTTACTGTGGTCTTTCCGCTTATGGCAATGGCGCGACAAAACGCGGTCGCACCATCGCATTACGCGTAGCGCCTTTAATTTGCGCTAGCGTTAAGTTTTGCCGCTTCGGGCTGCTTGCCCCAGCCTTGCCACTGATGCTGGAAGTAAACGATCAGCGTGCTCTGGCTGATGCTTTCGCTTAATACTTCAAAGAAGCGATTAGCATAAACCGGTTCCAGCGGTTTCTTCGGTTTACACAGTTTCACGCCACGGAACGGATTATGCGGTGCATCAGGCACAGCGTTTTTCGGCGGTGTAGAAGTATCAACCTGCGGTTCATTCAGCAAGCTGCTGGCTTTCACCAGCGTAATGTCTGGCGGCAGGTTATAAACCATCTGTTGCAACACGCGTACCGTTGAAGGGTGAGGATGCCCAATGGCAATGGTCGAACCGTTGCGACGCGCCAGGTCAATTGCACGATTAAACTGCACACGGATGTCTGCTTCGTTCTGTGAATCGTCGAGGAACACCTTCCGTTTAATAACCTTCACGCCAGTGCCTTGCGCGGCGCGCATCGCCTGGGTATTACCGATGGTTACGCTGTCGAGGAAGTAAAGATTGTAACGCTCCAGTGCCTGCATCACTTTCTGCATACCAAACAGGTTAGAGGTCATCTTGCTACCCATGTGGTTGTTGATCCCCACGGCATAGGGCACGTTATTGACCGCACTACGAATAATGCGCTCAATTTCGTCGCTGCTCATCTCCGGGCGCAGCGTATTTTTCTCCAGCGGCTGTTTACTCAACGGTGCCATTGGCAGATGAATCAACACTTCGTGACCGCTGTTATGCGCTTTGGTCGCCATCTCTCTGGCGTGCGGTGAATCGGGTAATACAGCGACGGAGATAGCGGAGGGCATCGCCAGCACCTGGTTTTCGTTGTGCGGGCGATACCCAAAATCATCAATGACGATGGCAAGTTTGCCAGCAAGTACAGGGGAGGAGAGCGCCAACAGAGCGGCAAATGCAAGAACGTTACGACGAAATGGAAACAAAACTTATCTTCCCAACCACGGCTGTGGATTGACCGCCTGACCCTGGCGGCGAATTTCGAAATAGAGTGAAGGCCGACCCTGACCGCCACTGCTGCCCACCAGTGCAATTGGCTGGCCCGCGCGAACCTGCGAACCAACGCTCACCAGTGCGCTCTGATTATAGCCGTAAAGACTCATGTCGCCTTTACCATGCTCAACCACCACCACCAGACCGTAGCCTTGCAGCCAGTCAGCCAGAATCACCCGACCGTCGGCAATCGCTTTAACTTCAGTACCTTCAGAGGCACCGATAACCATTCCTTTCCAGCGTAATTCACCCTGTAGCTGCTCGCCATAGCGATGCAGCGTCGGCCCACGAACTGGCCAGAATGCCTGACCACGCGGCGCGCCCAGGCCACCAGTTCGGGACATCAGCGATTTTTCGCTTTCGGTCGGTTTGTAGGTGGTGCCTTTGCGCGTCGCTTCTTTCTGACGGTCGCGAACCGCCTGGGCTTCGCGCGCCTCACGTTCAGCACGCGCTTTCGCTGCCGCTTCCGCACGGGCAATGCTGTTACGTAGACGAGATTCGTTGGCGCGCAGCTCGCTCAACTGTTGTTGACCTTGCTGGATGGAAGACTCTAGCCCAGCCAGCGTCTTTTTACGCTCGTTCAGCGCCTGGGTCAGCTTCGCCTGTTGGGCGCGCTGCTCATATAACAGCGTTTGCTGCTCGCTCTGTTTCTCTTCCAGCTCGGCGCGTTGCATAGCGACTTCTTCACGCGTTTGTTTCAACTGAGCAATGGTTTCTTGTCGCGCCTGGTTGAGATAACCGAAATAAGCCTGTAAACGCTGACCACGCTGGCTTTCTTCACCGCTAAGAATCAGCTGAATACCAGTATGCTCGCCCTGACGGAATGCGGCATCCAGTTGTGCGGCGAGGCTGCGTTCCTGAGCGGCTTTTTGCTGCTCCAGTTTGGCAATCGACGCGTTCATCTCATCAATCTGTTTATTTAGTTGATTGAGCGTGTTTTGCGTTTCGCGCAGCTTGCGAGTGGCTTCAGAGATCGCTTCTTCCTGCTTTTTCAATTGTGCGAGCAGGCTTGCGCGTTGTTGTTGCTTTTGGCGTACCGCGCGCTCTTTCGCGGCAATATCGGCCTGAATAGATTTGAGTTGGTCGCGATCATCCGCGTGGGCGGAAAAGGCGCACAACAATACGCCAGCGCTAAGAACGCTGGCGTAGATGATGGGCCTGATTGCAAACCTGCGCGGTTTCACGGCCCGTGTCATGGTATTAATCGCCTTTCCCCTCATGGGGAGGGATTATTCCACGATGAACAGCGGCTTACCAGTCATCTCTTGCGGGATTTCCATACCCATCAGCGACAACATGGTCGGCGCGATGTCAGAAAGTTTGCCGCCTTCAACCGCTTTCACGTTCTTATCGCCAACGTAAATCAGCGGAACAGGCAGGTTGGTGTGCGCTGTGTGCGCCTGACCCGTTGCCGGATCGCGCATCTGTTCAGCGTTACCGTGGTCAGCGGTGATCAGCAGTTGTCCACCTACAGACTCAACCGCTTTCGCAACTTCATCCACGCAGTGATCCAGCGCTTCAACGGCTTTAACCGCTGCTTCCATCACCCCGGTGTGACCTACCATGTCGCCGTTAGGATAGTTACAGATGATAGTGTCGTATTTGCCGCTCTTGATGGCCGCAACCAGTTTTTCGGTCAGCTCTGCGGAGCTCATTTCTGGCTGCAGGTCGTAAGTTGCCACTTTCGGCGAGTTGATCAGAATGCGGTCTTCGCCTTTGAACGACTCTTCTACACCACCGTTAAAGAAGAAAGTGACGTGAGCATATTTTTCGGTTTCGGAAATACGCAGTTGAGTTTTGTCGTTTTTCGCCATCCACTCGCCGAAGGTGTTAACCAGAGAAGCTGGCGGGTAAGCAACCGCAGTTTTGATATCAGCGGCGTATTCGGTCAGCATCACGAAATCGATGTTAACCACTTTCTTACGCGCGAAGCCGTCGAAATCAGCGTTCACGAAAGCACGAGTGATTTCACGCGCGCGGTCAGCACGGAAGTTCATGAAAATCAGCGCATCGCCGTCTTCCATTGCCGCGTCTGGCTGGCCTTCAGCACGGATAACGGTCGCTTTCACGAATTCGTCGTTTTCGTCGCGAGCATAAGCAGCCTGCAAACCGGCAACAGCGGTGTCGGCCTGGAATTCGCCCTGCGCCAGCGTCAGCAGGTCATACGCTTTTTCAACGCGATCCCAACGATTGTCGCGGTCCATTGCGTAGTAACGACCAATGATGGACGCTACGCGGCCTTTGCCCAGCGCGGCAAATTTCTCTTCGAATTTTTTCAGCGAGGATTCAGCACTGCGCGGCGGGGTGTCGCGACCGTCAAGGAATGCGTGCAGGTAGATTTTTTCTGCGCCGCGTTCCGCTGCCAGTTCTACCATCGCCATGATGTGATCTTCGTGGCTGTGTACACCACCTGCGGAGAGCAGACCCATAATGTGTACTGCTTTGCCTGCGTTTTTCGCTTTATCTACCGCACCAGTCAGCACCGGATTAGCGAAGAAAGCGCGATCTTTGATTTCAACGTCCAGACGAGTCAGGTCCTGATACACGATGCGGCCGGCACCCAGGTTAACGTGGCCTACTTCGGAGTTACCCATCTGACGGTCAGGCAGACCGACTTCCAGACCGGAAGCGTCGATCAGGGTATGCGGACGATTGGCCCACAGTGCATCCATTACCGGGGTTTTAGCACTAAAAATGGCGTTATCCTGCTGTTCTTCGCGATAGCCATAGCCATCCAGAATCACCAGTACCATAGGTTTTTTAGAAACCGACATTGCGACAACCTCATACTCAAGAGTCAAAATTTGCGTAATTTTACTACAGCTGAATCGATAAAATAGCCTCTGAAGATCAAAATATACGACCGCTCGCGGCAAGCCGATGCCAGATTTACGCTTTTTTTTCGTAGCACCCCGCAAAATTGCATTCCAGTTAACGCGCTGGCTGTATTTGCCGCACCGCGCAGGTATACTCCTTTCCTGGTTTTTTTAATCACTACGTCGGGAGTTGTTACCCCCCATGCAAGAAATTATGCAATTTGTTGGCCGTCATCCCATACTGAGTATCGCCTGGATCGCGTTACTGGTGGCGGTTCTTGTGACTACGTTTAAGAGCCTGACCTCGAAAGTGAAGGTGATTACTCGTGGTGAAGCTACACGTCTGATCAACAAAGAAGACGCTGTGGTTGTGGATTTACGTCAGCGTGATGACTTCCGTAAAGGCCATATCGCAGGTTCTATCAATCTGTTGCCGAGCGAAATCAAAGCCAATAATGTTGGTGAGCTTGAGAAGCACAAAGACAAGCCGGTTATCGTGGTAGACGGTTCTGGCATGCAGTGCCAGGAGCCTGCAAACGCGCTGACGAAAGCAGGTTTTGCGCAAGTATTCGTGCTGAAAGAGGGCGTCGCTGGCTGGGCTGGCGAGAACTTGCCTCTGGTGCGCGGCAAATAATTTACCTGTCGTCTTTCATGATGCAGGCCGTTAGCTGCAATTAGGCCCCCTGAGACTTATTGTTATAAGCTTCTGGGGACACTCCATTTTGCTGCCGCCCTGCAACATGAAATTTCAGGGTAAAAAAACAGGAGCTAATTTATGGCCAATGTTGAAATCTATACCAAAGAAACCTGCCCGTATTGCCATCGTGCGAAAGCACTGCTGAGCAGCAAGGGTGTGAGTTTTCAGGAGTTGCCGATCGATGGCAACGCCGCTAAGCGTGAAGAGATGATCAAACGCAGCGGTCGCACCACGGTTCCCCAGATTTTTATTGACGCACAGCACATTGGCGGCTGTGATGACTTGTATGCATTGGATGCACGTGGTGGACTGGATCCCCTGCTGAAATAACGTGTGAACGTTGGCATTACATTGCGCAGTATTGAAGGACAACACTTAAGGGTTTTCTACACATGTCAGAACAAAACAACACTGAAATGACTTTCCAGATCCAGCGTATTTATACCAAGGATATTTCTTTCGAAGCGCCGAACGCGCCGCACGTTTTCCAGAAAGATTGGCAACCAGAAGTTAAACTTGATCTTGATACGGCATCTTCTCAACTGGCAGATGACGTTTACGAAGTGGTACTGCGTGTTACCGTAACGGCATCCCTGGGCGAAGAAACTGCGTTCCTGTGCGAAGTTCAGCAGGGCGGTATTTTCTCCATCGCGGGTATCGAAGGCACCCAGATGGCACATTGCCTGGGCGCGTACTGCCCGAACATTCTGTTCCCGTATGCTCGTGAGTGCATCACCAGCATGGTATCCCGCGGTACATTCCCGCAACTGAACCTTGCGCCGGTTAACTTCGATGCGCTGTTCATGAACTATTTGCAGCAGCAGGCTGGCGAAGGTACTGAAGAACATCAGGATGCCTGATGAACCAACGTAATGCTTCAATGACTGTGATCGGTGCCGGCTCGTACGGCACTGCTCTTGCCATCACCCTGGCAAGAAATGGCCACGAGGTTGTTCTCTGGGGCCATGACCCTGAACATATCGCGACGCTTGAACGCGACCGCTGTAACGCCGCGTTTCTCCCCGATGTGCCTTTTCCCGATACGCTCCATCTTGAAAGCGATCTCGCTACCGCACTGGCAGCCAGCCGTAATATTCTTGTCGTCGTGCCAAGCCATGTCTTTGGTGAAGTGCTGCGCCAGATTAAACCGCTGATGCGCCCTGATGCGCGTCTGGTGTGGGCGACCAAAGGTCTGGAAGCGGAAACCGGACGTTTGTTACAGGACGTGGCGCGTGAGGCGTTAGGCGATCAAATTCCGCTGGCGGTTATCTCTGGCCCAACGTTTGCGAAAGAACTGGCGGCAGGTTTACCGACGGCTATTTCGTTGGCCTCTACCGACCAAACCTTTGCTGATGATCTTCAGCAGTTGCTGCACTGTGGTAAAAGTTTCCGCGTTTACAGCAACCCGGATTTCATTGGCGTGCAACTTGGCGGCGCGGTGAAAAACGTCATTGCCATTGGCGCGGGGATGTCCGACGGTATCGGTTTTGGTGCGAATGCGCGTACGGCGCTGATCACCCGAGGTCTGGCTGAAATGTCGCGTCTTGGCGCGGCGCTGGGGGCCGATCCTGCCACCTTTATGGGCATGGCGGGGCTGGGTGATCTGGTACTTACCTGTACCGACAACCAGTCGCGTAACCGCCGTTTTGGCATGATGCTCGGTCAGGGCATGGATGTACAAAGCGCGCAGGAGAAGATTGGTCAGGTGGTTGAAGGCTACCGCAATACGAAAGAAGTCCGCGAACTGGCACATCGCTTCGGCGTTGAAATGCCAATAACCGAGGAAATTTATCAAGTATTATATTGCGGAAAAAACGCGCGCGAGGCAGCATTGACGTTATTAGGTCGTGCACGCAAGGACGAGCGCAGTAGCCACTAAAACCAGGGAACCTTTGTTACCGCTATGACCCGGCCCGCGCAGAACGGGCCGGTCATTATCTCATCGTGTGGAGTAAGCAATGTCGTGTGAAGAACTGGAAATTGTCTGGAACAATATTAAAGCTGAAGCCAGAACGCTGGCGGACTGTGAGCCAATGCTGGCCAGTTTTTACCACGCGACGCTACTCAAGCACGAAAACCTGGGCAGTGCACTGAGCTACATGCTGGCGAACAAGCTGTCATCGCCAATTATGCCTGCCATTGCTATCCGCGAAGTGGTGGAAGAAGCCTACGCCGCCGACCCGGAAATGATTGCTTCTGCGGCCTGTGATATTCAGGCAGTGCGTACCCGCGACCCGGCAGTCGATAAATACTCAACCCCATTGTTATATCTGAAAGGTTTTCATGCCTTGCAGGCCTATCGCATCGGTCACTGGCTGTGGAATCAGGGCCGTCGCGCGCTGGCTATTTTTCTGCAAAACCAGGTCTCTGTGACGTTCCAGGTGGATATTCACCCGGCAGCAAAAATTGGTCGCGGTATCATGCTTGACCACGCGACGGGCATCGTTGTGGGTGAAACGGCGGTGATTGAAAACGATGTGTCGATTCTGCAATCCGTTACCCTTGGCGGTACGGGAAAATCTGGCGGCGACCGTCACCCGAAAATTCGTGAAGGCGTGATGATTGGCGCAGGTGCGAAAATTCTCGGTAATATTGAAGTTGGTCGCGGTGCGAAGATTGGCGCAGGTTCCGTGGTGCTGCAACCGGTACCGCCACATACCACCGCCGCTGGCGTTCCGGCACGCATTGTCGGTAAACCAGACAGCGATAAGCCATCAATGGATATGGATCAGCATTTCAACGGCATTAACCATACGTTTGAATATGGGGATGGGATCTGACGTCCTGTTATTGTGCCGGATGCGATGTAATCATCTATCCGGCATACAGTAACTAATCTCTCAGCACCGCTCCCGGATACCCCAACTGCCGCCAGGCTTCATACACCACGACCGACACCGCATTGGACAGGTTCATGCTGCGGCTGTCCGGCACCATTGGAATGCGAATTTTTTGTTCAGCGGGCAGGGCATCGAGAATACTCGCGGGCAGGCCGCGTGTTTCCGGGCCAAACATCAGATAGTCGCCATCCTGATAACTTACGGCGCTGTGTGCGGGCGTGCCTTTCGTGGTGAGGGCAAACAGACGCTGGGGATTTTCTGCTTCCAGGAACGCAGCATAGTTATGATGACGCGTAACGGCGGTAAATTCGTGGTAGTCCAGTCCTGCGCGGCGCAGGCGCTTGTCGTCCCAGGCAAAGCCCATCGGTTCGATGATATGCAGACGAAAGCCGGTATTAGCGCAAAGACGGATGATGTTGCCAGTATTTGGCGGAATTTCTGGTTCGTAAAGTACGATGTTTAGCATACTGCCCCCTTAGTGCGGGGGCAGGATAGCAGATATTCATCTAACTCTTAAGCCGCATTCCCTTTCGCCATCGGAGCCAGCGCCGCAGGCAACTCTTTACCCAGCCCCTGCACCAGCGAATCTTGCGTAATTTCACTGATCGATTTTGCGCCAGTCAGTGTCATTGCCACTTTCATCTCTTTTTCGATCAGATTCAGCAGATTTGCCACGCCCGCCTGGCCCGCCGTTGCCAGCGCATACAGGAAAGCACGACCCAGCAGTACAGTATCGGCACCGAGTGCAATCATACGCACGACATCAAGCCCGTTACGAATGCCGCTATCTGCCAGAATGGCGATATCACCTTTCACCGCATCTGCAATAGCAGGCAACGCACGGGCAGAAGAGAGTACACCGTCCAGCTGGCGGCCACCGTGGTTAGAAACCACAATGCCATCTGCGCCAAAACGTACCGCATCACGCGCATCTTCTGGGTCGAGGATCCCTTTGATCACCATCGGGCCATCCCAGAAATCGCGGATCCACTCAAGGTCTTTCCATGAGATAGAAGGATCGAAGTTATTCCCTAGCCAGCCGATGTAATCTTCCAGTCCGGTCGGTTTGCCGAGATAAGCCGAGATATTACCGAGATCATGCGGACGACCATTCAGGCCCACATCCCACGCCCATTGCGGATGCGTTACCGCCTGCAAGTAGCGGCGCATTGCCGCGTTCGGGCCGCTCATTCCAGAGTGCGCATCACGGTAACGCGCACCAGGCGTTGGCATATCCACAGTGAAGACCAGAGTTGAACAGCCTGCCGCTTTTGCACGCTCCAGCGCGTTACGCATAAAGCCGCGATCGCGCAGCACATATAACTGGAACCACATCGGACGCTTGATGGCGGGGGCGACTTCTTCAATTGGGCAAACAGAAACGGTCGAGAGAGTAAACGGAATGCCATGTGCATCCGCCGCTTTTGCGGCCTGAACTTCGCCGCGTCGCGCATACATGCCACACAAACCTACCGGACCTAGCGCCACCGGCATCGACAATTTCTCATTAAACAGCGTCGTTTCCAGGCTTAAGTCGGACATGTTTTTCAGAATTCGCTGGCGCAGCGCCACCTCTGACAAATCTTCCACGTTGCGGCGCAGGGTGTATTCAGAATATGCCCCCCCATCCATATAGTGGAACAGGAATGGCGGCAGAATGCGTTGTGCTGCGGCGCGATAATCGCTGGCTGCGGAAATAATCATGCGTTTTTCTCCCTCGAATGCTCATTATGGTCACCAGGCAGGCGGGTAATGCGTGCATGGCGAGCTTGATCTTCATCGAATCGTTTCATGGTGGTGTGAACAAAGCTAAGGTGCGCCATCATTGCTTTACGCGCCCCGTCAGCATCACCGGCAAAAATGGCGTCAATGACTGCCTGATGTTGTTCGGTCAGCTGTGAAAAAACCGGGGGCACCAGATACATCCGCTGACGGCTATGCTTCACTGAGGATTGCAAGACATCGAAGAAACCACGCATGGTTTGCAGCAACACAATGTTATGTGAGGCTTCGGCAATCGCCAGATGAAAACGAACGTCCGCTTGTGAGGCGAGATCCGGGTCTTCGCTGAGTGTTGCTTCAAAGCAAAGCTGAATTTTCTCTTTTTCGCCAGGCGTGGCGCGCATTGCTGCATGCCACGCGGTGCTGGCTTCTATGGCGTAGCGGGCTTCCAGAATATCGAAACTGTAATCCGGATCATCGGCCATCAGCGTTTTCAACGGCTGGACGATGTTTTGCTCCGACCATGTGTCATGACGCCAGCGAATAAACGTCCCGCCGCCGCGTCGACTGAGCAACACACCTTCGCTCACCAGTTTCGCCAGCGCCTCGCGCAGTGAATTTCGCGACACACCGAGTTGCATTGCCAGTTGACGTTCAGCGGGCAATTTCATGCCCGCCTCCAGGTTTTTTTCATCAATCAGCGCCCGCACACGATCGGCAACCTCGTCTGACAGGCGTCTGGGTAAAACAATCATTAAGGAATCATCCACGTTAAGACATAAGCCTGAAGCGTGGTGATCACGCCCACCATACAGGTGAAGATCAGGCTGTGTTTGACAGTAAAGCGGAACAAATCAGACTCTTTGCCCACCAGGCCAACCGCCGCACAGGCGATAGCGATAGATTGCGGCGAGATCATTTTGCCGGTGACACCACCGGTGGTGTTGGCAGCAACCAGCAACAGGTCAGAAACGCCAATTTGTTGTGCGGCGGTAGCCTGCAAAGCGGCAAACAAAGCATTAGATGACGTATCCGACCCGGTCAGGAATACCCCAAGCCAGCCGAGGAACGGCGAGAAGAAGGTGAATGCATGACCGGTATGCGCCAGTGCCAGCGCCAGTGTTGATGACAGTCCGGAATAGTTCGAAATAAAGGCGAATGCCAGCACCATACCGATGGAGTAGATAGGCAGAGCCAGTTCTTTCAGCGTGCTGCCGAAGGTGCTGATAGCGTCAGATGGTTTCATCTTCAGCCAGACAATTGAGAGCAGGGCAGCAAAAAGAATGGCGGTACCGGTGGCAGAGAACCAGTCGAACTTAAACACGGCGGCATACGCTGTCGCTTCGCTGACCACTGGCGGCATACGGGCAACCAGTTTATCGAGGTACGGCACCGGAATATTGATCACCCACTCATACAGCGCGCCACCCGATGCGAACAGGGCTTTAAACGGCGGGATACTCCACAGTGTTACGGTAGCAGTCAGGAACAGGAACGGTGTCCAGGCACGTAATACCTGACCCGCGGTGTAACCGGTGTGGGCCAGCGTCATATCAACCTGTGACGCCCCCAAATCACCAAAACGGAATACGCGCACCGGCTGCCAGCGTTTGAGGAACAGTGTCAGGCAGAGCAGCGATACCAGCGAAGAGATAATGTCTGGCAGTTCCGGCCCAATGAAGTTAGAGCTGAGGTATTGAGCGATGGCAAACGAGCCGCCCGCAACCACGACCGCAGGCCAGGTTTCTTTGATACCGCGCCAGCCGTCCATAATCGCCATAATCCAGAACAGCACGATAATGGTCATAAACGGTAGCTGACGCCCCACCATCTGGCCAATCTCAAAGCTGTCGATGCCTGTTACCTGCCCGGCGACCAGAATCGGAATACCCATCGCACCAAATGCCACTGGCGCGGTGTTAACAATCAGGCACAGCCCGGCGGCGTACAGCGGTTTAAAGCCCAGGCCGACCAGCAATGCAGCGGTAATTGCTACCGGTGCGCCAAATCCTGCGGCTCCTTCGAGGAACGCGCCGAAACAGAAACCGACGATCAGCATTTGCAGGCGCTGGTCAGGGGTTATCGAAAGAATAGACGAGCGGATGATGTCAAACTGCCCGGTTTTCACCGAGATCTTATAGACGAACACCGCTGCAATAATGATCCACGCGATGGGCCACAAACCGTAGAAGAAGCCATAAACCACCGAGGCCAGCGCGTTAGCGACCGGCATTTTATAGAACAGCAAAGCCACGGCAAGGGCGATTGCCACCGTCCACGAGGCGGCGACGTATCCTTTCAGTTTGAGCTTAATCAGCGCAAAGAAGAAAAACAGGATGGGAAGCGATGCTATCAGGCTGGAAAGCCAGATATTCCCGGCGGGATCATAGTTTTGTTGCCAGAGATTCATTGCAGGTCTCCTGCAGTCCACACACGCCGCGTAATGAGTCTGTTGCTCATCTCCGTGTCACACGTTGTGTAAAAGTGGCACTGCCAATTGTGTTGTGTAGGGATAATGACAATGAATAGTTAACTAAATGTTATGTATTGGCAACATTGATGTGAGTTTTAATTGGGGAACTGTGAACCAGAGGTCAGATAAGCGAAGAATTGGTAGGGCCAATTTGGAGTGAGGGAGATGTCTGTAAAGAAAAGGGCAATTCTCATCAGAGAATTGCCCTCAGATTGTTGATCTGGTGCGCCTTATCTTGCCGGATGCGGCGTGAACGCCTTATCCGTCCTACAGGAATGTGCTGAATCATCCCGTAGGTCTGATAAGCGTAGCGCATCACGCAATTTGGCGTTTACCCATTCATTAATGGATCATTACCACTGAATACCGGCACCGAGTGCGGCGGAGTATTCACCCTGGCTATTGGTACTACCTTGTAATTTGTAGACCCAACGACCATTGGCGCTCACCATCGACACACCTAAAGCAACAGCCGATTCGCCGTTGTAAGTACCACCACCAATAGAGGCCATGCTGGCTCCCGGCGTGTAAGCCTGCGGCAGACCGGTCATTGCCATTGCGGAAGCGATACCACCGCTCAACTTGCTTTCGGTTTTGGACAGTTTGTTATCCATTTCAACCATGCGCTGATCGGTGTATTGCTTCGTTTCCTGCACACTTTGCTTCAACTGTGCATAGTTCACTGCGTCGTTGTTGTTCACGCCCGCAGAAACGTTGCTGATGCGAGTCGTACCGCCATTGCCGCCACCGAGAGTAATGTTGCTGTAGTCGATAGAGCCATCAGCTTTGGTGTCGTAGCGAACGCCACCTGCTTCGGAAGACTTCAGTTGCGAAACGTTAACCGCATCGGTGGCATTAACACCGGCAGCAACGTTGGTGATACGGCGCTGGTTGGTAGAAGAACCCACAGAGATTGTGTTTTCTTCGTTGGCCACGGAGCCTGTACCCAGAGCGACGCTGTTGTCAGCGGCAGCAATGGATCCAGAACCAATCGCCACACTGTCTTTACCCTGGGCGTTAGCATCTACGCCATCGGTGTTGGTCTTGAAGTACTTGGTGCTACCTGTGGTCACGATATCGCCAATACCGTTCTCGATATTGGTCACGCGAGTATCCAGATTCGTCACCTGATTGTTCAGGTTAGTAATGCTCTGGGTATTCTGGGAAACCTGCGCATCCGTTACTTTCAATTGACCCACGTTGACCGCATCGGTATCCGCCGAACCAGCCGCGACGTTGGTGATCTGACGTTGACCGTCTTCGCTACCTACGGAGAATTCACCCACAGAGTTCTGCGGTGCATCCATGTTGTAGGCAGTGTAGCCAGTTTGTGCGCCACGGGTAGTTTGAGAACCATTCCCCATTGCAATGCTGTTTGCATGGTTTGCACGCGCGTTGCTACCGATAGCAATACCGTTAATCGCATCTGCCAGAACTAAAGTGTTCAGGCCGATACCAATACCTGCATTACCATTAACGATGGTTTTTGCGCCCATTGCCAGCGAGTCTTCACCGACTGCCAGTGAGTCTTCAGCCGTTGAGTTGGCGTGATAGTATTTGGTCGGCGTGGTGGCTACTGCACCAATGGCATTCTGCAACTGGCGAACCGTAACGGCATCATGGGCTTCGGAACCATCGGCTACGTTGATGATTTGACGATATTTACCATCGTCACCGATCGACAATGCGCCAAGCAGTTCACCGTCAGTTGTGTCATAACCAATCACAACACCTTCTTCCGATACGCTGGTGTCACGAGAACCTTTAACTATTACACGGCTGGAAACGGAACTGCTACCAAGAGCGATACCTGTATCAACGTTGCTGTAACTGTCCTGACCGATGGCCACGCTACTATGGCCTTCGGCAAAAGAGTTATAACCCATGGCCACGCTGCTATCGCCTTTGGCAACAGAGTTATAACCCACAGCGGTAGAGCCAATGCCTGCTGCGCTGGCATCGGTGAAGGTTAAACCGGTGTCATTGGTACGCACATAGTTAATACCTGCACCATTTTCTTCGATGTAGGTTTCACTGGTGTTACCGGCAAGCTGATTGATGACTTCGCTGTTCTGCTGGATCAGCATATTGGTGTTAAACAGCTGAGAACCGTTGATAGCATCGGTGCTACCTTCACCAATGTTACCATCAGCAACGTTTGTGATAATGCTGGCCTTGCCGTCATGACTGGCGTTGTAAGCCCCTTCGCCGTTATTGGCGGTCGCATCCCACAGCA
This sequence comes from Escherichia sp. 94.0001, assembly GCF_013369155.2. Lineage (NCBI taxonomy): Bacteria > Pseudomonadati > Pseudomonadota > Gammaproteobacteria > Enterobacterales > Enterobacteriaceae > Escherichia > Escherichia sp. 94.0001. Next base: position 20,895 of record NZ_JABWMS020000073.1, read on the forward strand.
GCGCGTTCTCATCAAGCGCATCCAGAGCTTCACCGACATTGTTGTACTCGGCATTCGCAATGGTGTAAGTCGGCGCAGTGATAGTACCGTCAGCGTTAACTTCTGCATCACCGCCCAGAGCATCAGCGATATATTTGTTAGTGGTATAGAGTTGTGAGCCGTTAATCGCGTCGCTGCTGGTGGCAGAGATTGCACCATTTGCGACGTTAGTAATCTTACTGGCAGTGTTATCTACCCCACGACCGGCGCTGAATGCACCAGCACCGTCATTGGCTGTTGCATCCCAGAGCAGGGCGTCATCCAGCGTGGTATCGATCGCTTCCAGTGCGTCACCAACGTTGCTGTAACTGCCGCCAGCGATGGCATAAGTCGGTGCGGTGATACTGCCATCCGCATTCACCACAGCGTTCCCGCCCAGAGCATCGGCAATGTAGTCACTAACGCCATAAAGCTGTGAACCGTTAATAGCGTCGCTACTGGTGGACGAGACTGCACCGTTTGCAATATCAGTGATTACACTGGGATCATTATTAATGCCGTGTTTGGCGCTGAATTTGCCTGCGGTTGTATCCCAGAGCAGAGCATCACCGAGAGAATCACTAAATGAAGTGTTAATCGCAGCCAGAGCATCCCCGACGTTAGTGTAGTCAGTGCCGCCAATACTATAGGTTGGCCCGGTTAATACACCTGTATCGCTAATATCAGCACCACCACCCAGATAGGACGTGAATGAATCAGCCAAACCGTAAAGTTGTGAGCCATTTATGGCGTCAGTGCTGTCAGAGGAGACTATGCCAGCTTGTACGTTGCTGATTTTGTTGGTGGCGTTAGTGCCGTGTGCAGCGGTGAATGCGCCTGCGGCATC
>NZ_JABWMS020000074.1:0-21703 GCF_013369155.2 Escherichia sp. 94.0001
ATATATTCACTATCAAATTTAGCTCATTTTATTACGAAGACCTTTACGCATGTTAGAAAGTATCATTATTGTTAATAAATACGGTAATAAGTAACAAACAGATATTGATAACTTTCCTGACTAGTTATTAGGTATCCCACTTGAAGATTGAGAATGGCTCCAGAGTAAACTGTGTACTGTTCGCCGGAGTGTCATTACTCTCAACAATCGGTTTTGACAGTGAGTCGGGCGCTTCATACCGGTTTCTACCTGGAGTCATTGTCACTTCTCCCAACTGGATAAATATATATCGCCAATTCACAAAGTGGGCCAAAATCAGGTGAAAACGAATTATTACGCCTGGTAAAGGCTATAGTACAACTAAGTGTGGCGAATCAGGCAGTCTTGCATTTGTCATCAATCTCATGTCTTACATCAAATTTTTCCACTCACCACGAGTTGTTCCGTACACGTTTGTAGTAAAAACAGTGGACTGTCTTCTACCGGCTTTTCTTTAGCCAGCAACGAAATCTGCCGATAGAAGGTTGGTTCGAGAGGAACGGAACACAGTTCACCTGCAATGGTTTTCAGCGTTAACTCTGGTAATAAGGCGATGCCTAATCCCTGTCGAATAAAATTCATCGCTGTATCCGCCTGATTAAATTCACATTTTATTTGCTGGGTGCACTATTAGTGGTAGTGGCTGGTGGAGTCTATGCGCTGCAAATGAAGGGTAAAAGCGGTGTCGCGCTAGTAGTGGCAAAAGAAATTCATCAATACGACACGTTTCATTAAGATTTTTCGCAGGTAACCACCTATAGTCATTGTCGTTAATAAAAAATGACAGGCGATAGGGTATGGCAGTTTCAGCAAAGTACGACGAATTTAATCACTGGTGGGCAACAGAGGGCGACTGGGTTGAAGAGCCTAACTATCGCCGTAATGGGATGAGCGGGGTGCAATGCGTCGAGCGCAATGGCAAAAAGCTGTATGTGAAGCGCATGACGCATCATCTGTTTCATTCCGTACGTTATCCGTTCGGTCGACCGACGATTGTCCGTGAGGTTGCGGTAATTAAAGAGCTGGAACGGGCTGGTGTCATTGTGCCGAAAATCGTTTTTGGTGAAGCGGTGAAAATTGAGGGGGAATGGCGCGCGTTGCTGGTGACTGAAGATATGGCGGGGTTCATAAGTATTGCTGACTGGTATGCCCAGCATGCAGTAACGCCTTATTCTGACGATGTTCGGCAAGCCATGTTGAAAGCTGTGGCGATGGCGTTTAAGAAAATGCATAGCGTTAATCGTCAGCATGGCTGTTGTTACGTTCGCCACATCTATGTGAAAACAGAAGGTATGGTAGAAGCTGGTTTTCTTGATTTGGAGAAAAGTCGTCGCCGCTTACGTCGGCATAAAGCGATTAATCATGATTTCCGCCAGCTGGAAAAATATCTGGAGCCGATCCCTAAAGCGGACTGGGAGCAGGTTAAAGCGTATTACTACGCCATGTAATCACGTAGGCCAGATAAGACGCGTAAGCGTCGCATCTGGCACAAGTACCCGATCACAACTCGATTTCAATATCGCCTTTTGCCCGGCAACAACAGGGCAAAATTTCCCCCGGCTGAATAAAGGCTAACGGTTCGGCAATCCAGTCCACCTGGCCTGCAACAAGGCGTGTGCGACAGGAACCGCAGTAACCTTCGCGGCACTGGTACTCAACCGCCACATTGTGGGATTCCAGCGCCGCCAGAAGGGAAGGGTGTTCATCCTGGCACAGCAGTTGTGTGCCAGTGATGCGCAGGGTAACGCGAGCCATCAGAGCTGGAAGTTACTCAAATCGTCGGTGTCCACTTCCGAGTCAATCTGCCCGACCAGATAAGAACTCACTTCCACTTCCTGCGGAGCAACCTGTACGTTATCAGACACCAGCCAGGTGTTGATCCACGGGATCGGGTTGGAACGTGTCTGGAACGGCAGATCCAAACCGACTGCCTGCATGCGGATATTGGTGATGTATTCAACGTACTGGCAGAGAATGTCTTTATTCAGACCAATCATCGAACCGTCACGGAACAGATAATCCGCCCAGTCTTTCTCTTGCTGTGCCGCCTGGACGAACAGGTCATAGCACTCCTGCTTACATTCTTCGGCAATTTCCGCCATCTCCGGATCATCCGCGCCGCTGCGCAGCAGATTCAGCATATGCTGCGTACCGGTCAGGTGCAGGGCTTCGTCACGGGCAATCAGGCGAATAATCTTGGCGTTACCTTCCATCAGTTCGCGTTCTGCAAAGGCAAAGGAACAAGCAAAGCTGACGTAGAAGCGAATGGCTTCCAGTGCGTTAACGCTCATCAGGCAGAGATACAGTTTTTTCTTCAGCTCACGTAGGCTAACGGTCACGGTTTTACCGTTGACGGTGTGGGTGCCTTCGCCCAGCAGGTGCCAGTAGCTGGTCATTTCGATCAGTTCATCGTAATAGCTGGAGATCCCTTCCGCACGTTTCTGGATCTGCTCGTTGGTGACGATATCGTCAAACACAACCGACGGATCGTTAACGATATTACGAATGATATGAGTATAGGAACGAGAGTGAATTGTTTCTGAGAATGCCCAGGTTTCTACCCAGGTTTCCAGTTCCGGGATCGAGATCAGCGGCAGCAGCGCCACGTTCGGGCTACGACCCTGAATGGAATCCAGCAGCGTCTGATATTTCAGGTTGCTGATAAAGATGTGTTTTTCGTGTTCAGGCAGTGCCTGGTAATCGATACGGTCACGAGAAACGTCAACTTCTTCCGGACGCCAGAAGAAAGAGAGCTGCTTTTCGATCAGCTTTTCGAAGATGTCATATTTTTGCTGATCGTAGCGAGCCACGTTGACCGGCTGACCAAAGAACATCGGTTCTTTGAGCTGATCATTTTTCGTCTGTGAAAAGGTGGTATATGCCATGAATGTGTCCTGTTGGGAGTTTAATGCCGGATAAGGCATTTTACGCCGCATCCTGTGCCTGATGCGACGCTGGCGCGTCTTATCAGGTCTACAAAACCGAGCCGTAGGCCGGATAAGGCGTTCACGCCGCATCCGGCATCTCAATATCAGATCTTACATGCGCCGCTTTCGCAGCCATCGTCCTGGATTGACGGCACCAGATCGTCTTGTGCGTCTTCAGCACCGTCACGGGTGTTCTGATAATACAGCGTTTTGACCCCGAATTTGTAGGCGGTGAGCAGGTCTTTCAGCAGTTGCTGCATCGGCACTTTTCCTGACGGGAAGCGTGACGGATCGTAGTTGGTGTTAGCAGAGATCGACTGATCGATAAATTTCTGCATGATACCCACTAGTTGCAGGTAGCCATCGTTACCCGGCATTTCCCACAGCAGCTCATAGGCGTCGTGCAGATGCTCGTAGTCCGGCACCACCTGGCGCAGAATACCGTCTTTCGACGCTTTGATGCTGACGTAACCACGCGGCGGTTCAATACCGTTAGTGGCGTTAGAGATCTGCGAAGAAGTCTCTGACGGCATCAGAGCAGAAAGCGTGGAGTTACGCAGGCCGTGCGTTTTGATTGACTCACGCAGTGCTTCCCAGTCGTAATGCAGCGGCTCATTAGCGATGGCATCCAGATCTTTCTTATAGGTATCGATCGGCAGGATCCCTTTCGCGTAAGTGGTTTCGTTAAACCACGGGCACGCGCCTTGCTCTTTCGCCAGCTCATTAGACGCTTTCAGCAGGTAATACTGAATGGCTTCGAAGGTTTTATGCGTCAGGTTGTTGGCGCTGCCGTCGGAGTAGCGTTTACCGTGCTTCGCCAGGTAGTAAGCGAAGTTGATCACACCAATACCCAGCGTACGACGACCCATCGCTCCACGTTTGGCGGCCGGGATCGGGTAATCCTGATAATCCAGCAGCGCGTCGAGTGCTCGTACTGCCAGAATCGCCAGCTCTTCCAGTTCATCCAGGCTATTAATTGCGCCCAGGTTGAAAGCAGACAACGTACACAGCGCGATTTCACCGTTCTCGTCGTTGACATCATTCAGCGGTTTGGTCGGCAGGGCGATTTCCAGGCACAGGTTAGACTGGCGCACTGGCGCAATAGCCGGATCAAACGGGCTGTGGGTGTTGCAGTGGTCTACGTTCTGAATATAGATACGACCGGTAGACGCACGTTCCTGCATCATCAGCGAGAACAGCTCAACGGCTTTCACACGCTGCTTGCGGATGTTGTCGTCTTTCTCATATTTGGTGTACAGGCGTTCAAACTCTTCCTGATCGGCGAAGAACGCGTCGTACAGCCCCGGTACGTCGGACGGGCTGAACAGGGTGATATCTTCACCTTTCAGCAGACGGGTATACATCAGTTTGTTGATTTGTACCCCGTAGTCCATATGACGCACGCGGTTGCCTTCAACCCCACGGTTGTTTTTCAACACCAGCAGGCTTTCCACTTCCAGATGCCACATCGGGTAGAACAGCGTTGCTGCACCGCCACGCACACCGCCCTGAGAGCAGGATTTCACCGCTGTCTGGAAATGTTTGTAAAACGGAATACAGCCGGTGTGGAATGCTTCGCCACCGCGAATCGGGCTACCCAACGCACGAATACGCCCGGCGTTGATGCCGATCCCGGCACGCTGGGAAACGTATTTAACAATCGCGCTGGAGGTGGCGTTAATGGAATCCAGGCTGTCGCCGCACTCGATCAGTACGCAGGAGCTAAACTGACGAGTCGGGGTACGCACGCCGGACATGATTGGCGTCGGCAGCGAAATTTTAAATGTGGAAACCGCGTCGTAAAAACGCTTCACGTATTGCAGGCGCGTTTCACGCGGGTAGTTCGAGAACAGGCACGCGGCAACCAGAATATAAAGGAACTGGGCGCTTTCGTAGATTTCGCCGGTCACGCGGTTCTGTACCAGATATTTGCCTTCCAGCTGCTTAACGGCAGCATAAGAGAAGGTCATATCACGGTCGTGATCGATAAACGTGTCCATCTGCTTGAACTCTTCTTCCGTGTAGTCTTCCAGCAGATGATTATCGTATTTGCCCATCTCGACCATTTTCACCACGTGGTCGTACAGCGCAGGCGGCTCAAACTGGCCATAGGCTTTTTTACGCAGGTGGAAAATTGCCAGGCGCGCGGCGAGATACTGATAATCCGGCGCATCACGGGAGATCAGGTCTGCGGCAGCCTTGATAATGGTTTCGTGGATGTCAGAGGTCTTGATACCGTCATAAAACTGAATGTGGGAGCGCAGCTCGACCTGGGAAATCGAAACGTTATGCAGTCCTTCTGCCGCCCAATCCAGAACGCGATGGATTTTGTCGAGATTGATGCGCTCTGTGCTACCGTCGCGCTTTGTCACCAGCAGATTCTGATTCATGTATGTCGTACCTGTTTTTGGAATTCTTTCCGCAATAGTTTCATGCAGACTACCTGTAGTGAGGGAAGCTGCTTAGAACACTATATATAGGGGGTATGTTTGGGATTCACTGCAAGATAGTGTGAAACTGGCCCTCTTGCAAGTGCATAACTTTGTGGATAACTCAGGAAGGAAAAAGTGGCTTCCGCGCAACTTAGGTCAGACAAGGTATCCGGGAAAGTCAATGGGAAGAGAAAAATTTGTTAAAAATAACTGTTCGGCGATTTCTTGAACGGCAGAATAGTATGGGTAAATTGATATAGATGGTTTATTAATCTTGTCGCTAATGATTGTCAAAATTGATCTAAGCACGAATCATCACATAATCTGATGTATCAGTTGTGGTCAATATATAAGCGAATGTAAGCGATTGTTGAGTCGAAATGGTTGTTTTATATTCGTTTGTTGTTAAATACCAAGCCAATTTGTTACTTTTGCATATATTATAAGAATATTATTTATTACTTTAATTCAGTTTAAATATAACCGATTTACCTTAAGGTTATTAATTTGAATTATGATACACTGATATTATTCATCAAGTAATAACAAAATAGTCATTGCACCGAGTTATACAATTTACAAAAGAAAAATACCCCATATCACATAATGCGATTAAATACGCCTTCTCATAGAAAAGGATGGTTAGGGTAATATGCGGATTATTTTTCTACGTAAGGAGTATTTATCTTTACTCCCGTCAATGATTGCGTCTCTCTTCTCCACTAATGGTATCGCAGCGGTTATTGATTCATGCCAGGGATATGATATCAAAGCGAGCTGTCAGGCCAGCAGGCAAAGCCTTTCAGGCATTACGCAGGACTGGAGCATCGCCGGTGGGCAATGGTTGATTTTTTCGGGTATGGCCAATAATGCCAGCGGTGGGGCCGTATTTTTGCAGCAAAGTGCTGAATTTACGATATCGCCACAAAATGAAACAGGGATGACTCTGTTTGCCAATAATACTGTCTCAGGAGAATATAATAATGGCGGGGCAATATTTGCTAAAGAAAACTCAACGCTGAATCTTACTGATGTTATTTTTTCCGGTAACGTCGCAGGCGGCTATGGTGGCGCAATCTATTCTTCTGGTACTAATGATACTGGTGCCGTCGATTTACGTGTCACTAACGCCATGTTTAGCAATAACATCGCTAATGATGGCAAAGGTGGCGCAATTTATACCATCAATAATGATGTCTATTTAAGTGATGATGTTTTTAATAATAACCAGGCATATACATCAACAAGTTACAGTGATGGCGATGGCGGTGCAATCGATGTCACCGATAATAATAGCGATATCACGCATCCGTCAGGTTTCACAATAATAAATAACACCGCATTTACAAATAACACTGCCGAAGGTTATGGCGGGGCAATTTATACCAATAGCGTGACGGCTCCCTATCTTATTGATATTTCTGTTGATGACAGCTACAGCCAGAACGGCGGTGTGTTAATCGATGAGAACAATAGCGCAGCAGGCTATGGGGATGGTCCTTCCATTGCGGCGGGCGGCTTTATGTATCTCGGCTTAAGTGAAGTTACCTTTGATATTGCCGACGGAAAAACGCTGGTTATCGGCAATACAGAGAATGATGGAGCTGTTGACTCTATTGCTGGTACCGGGTTGATCACCAAAACAGGTTCCGGCGATCTGGTACTTAATGCAGATAACAATGACTTTACTGGTGAGATGCAGATTGAAAACGGTGAAGTTACCCTGGGTCGCAGCAACTCCCTGATGAATGTCGGAGATAATCATTGCCAGGACGATCCGCAAGACTGCTACGGTCTGACGATAGGGAGTATTGATAAGTACCAGAATCAGGCAGAGCTAAATGTTGGCTCCACCCAACAAACCTTTGTGCACGCATTGACGGGCTTTCAGAATGGCACTTTAAATATCGATGCTGGTGGCAATGTTACTGTTAATCAAGGCAGTTTTGCTGGCACCATCGAAGGTGCTGGTCAGCTCACCATTGCGCAAAACGGCAGCTACGTGCTGGCAGGGGCGCAGTCGATGGCGCTAACTGGCGATATAGTCGTTGATGATGGCGCGGTGCTTACGCTAGAAGGCGACGCGGCAGATCTCGCCGCTCTCCAGGACGAGCCGCAGTCGATCGTGTTAAACGGCGGTGTGCTCGATCTCTCTGATTTCTCCACCTGGCAGAGCGGCACATCATACAACGATGGCCTTGAAGTCAGCGGCAGCAGCGGAACGGTTATCGGCAGTCAGGATGTGGTAGATCTTGCAGGCGGAAACGATATGCATATCGGCGGCGACGGGAAAGATGGCGTCTACGTGGTGGTCGATGCGGGTGATGGGCAGGTCAGCCTGGCAAACAATAATAGTTACCTGGGCACCACGCAAATCGCTTCCGGTACGCTGGTGGTGAGCGACAACTCGCAGCTTGGAGATACCCATTATAACCGCCAGGTTATCTTTAGCGATAATCAACAAGAAAGCGTGATGGAGATTACTGCCAATGTCGATACTCGCTCTACAACGACTGAGCATGGGCGTGATATTGAAATGCGCGCCGACGGTGAAGTGGCAGTTGATGCGGGGGTAGACACGCAGTGGGGCGCACTGATGGCTGACAGCAGCGGGCAGCATCAGGATGAGGGTAGCACATTGACTAAAACGGGTGCTGGCACCCTGGAGCTGACCGCCAGCGGTACTACGCAGTCTGCGGTACGTGTTGAAGAAGGTACCCTGAAAGGCGATGTTGCGGATATTTTTCCTTATGCTTCGTCGCTGTGGATTGGTGACGGAGCAACGTTCGAGACTGGCGCAGATCAGGATATCCAGTCTATTGATGCTACTTCCAGCGGCACTATCGACATCAGTGATGGCACCGTTTTGCGCCTGACGAGTCAGGATACTTCCGCCGCACTGGATGCCTCGCTGTTTAACGGCGACGGTACGTTGGTGAATGCCACCGATGGCGTGACGTTGACAGGCGAGCTTAATACTAACCTGGAAACTGACAGCCTGACCTATCTTTCCGATGTGACGGTTAATGGTGATCTAACCAATATGTCCGGTACAGTCAGTCTGCAAAATGGCGTCGCTGGCGATACGCTCACGGTAAACGGTGATTACACCGGCGGCGGTACGTTGTTTCTCGACAGCGAATTAAACGGCGATGACTCGGTAAGCGACCAACTGGTGTTGAACGGCAATACCTCGGGTAACACGACCGTGGTGGTTAACCCCATTACCGGCACTGGTGAACCGACTTCTACAGGTATTAAAGTGGTTGATTTCACTGCTGATCCCACGCAATTTCAAAACAATGCGCTGTTTAGTCTTGCGGGCAGCGGCTACGTTAATATGGGAGCGTATGACTACACGCTGGTGGAAGATAACAACAACTGGTATCTGCGATCGCAAGAAGTCACTCCGACGCCGCCGCCCGATCCGGACCCAACTCCCGATCCTGCTCCCACGCCAGATTCTGATCCAACACCCGACCCGGCTCCAGCCCCTACGCCTGCCTACCAGCCGGTGTTGAATGCCAAAGTTGGTGGATATTTTAATAACCTGCGGGCGGCAAATCAGGCGTTTATGATGGAGCGACGCGATCACGCTGGTGGCGATGGTCAGACGCTGAATTTACGTGTTATCGGCGGACGTTATCATTACACGGCGGCAGGGCAATTGGCTCAGCATGAAGACACTTCTACGGTACAGCTTAGCGGTGACCTGTTTAGGGGGCGCTGGGGCGATGACGGCGAATGGATGCTAGGGGCCATTGGTGGTTACAGCGATAACCAGGGTTACAGCTGCTCGAATAGGACTGGAAGGCGAGCCGATAACCAGAACCACGGTTATGCCGTTGGGCTGACCTCAAGCTGGTTTCAGCGCGGTAGCCAAAAACAGGGGGCCTGGCTGGATAGCTGGCTGCAATACGCGTGGTTTAGCAATGATGTTTCCGAACAAGGCGATGGTGCGGATCATTACCACTCGTCGGGGATTATCGCCTCGCTGGAAGCGGGGTATCAGTGGTTACCGGGGCGTGGTGTGGTGATTGAACCACAGGTGCAGGTGATTTATCAGGGTGTGCAGCAGGATGATTTCACCGCTGCTAACCATGCGCGGGTATCGCAATCGCAGGGCGATGATCTTCAGACGCGGTTGGGGGTACACAGCGAATGGCGTACCGCTGTGCATATCACGCCAACCCTGGATCTGAATTATTATCACGATCCCCATTCGACGGAAATTGAAGAAGATGGCAGCACTATCAGTGACGATGCGGCGAAGCAACGGGGTGAAATAAAAGTGGGAGTAACGGGCAACATCAGTCAGCGAGTGTCCCTGCGTGGTAGCGTGGCGTGGCAGAAAGGGAGTGATGATTTTGCCCAGACGGCAGGGTTTTTGTCGATGACGGTGAAATGGTAATCGCTGTCTGACCGGCACTATTGCCGGATGCGGCGTAAACGCCTTATCTGGCCTACGGGAGCATTTGTAGGCCTGATAAGACGCGGCAAGCGTCGCATCAGGCATTGGCACGGTTGCCGGATGAATCCAAACAACAACCTCACTTATTCTGCGTGTGCAGCATATAGTTCACATCGACGCCGGGGCCGAGCTTAAAAGTGTTAGTGATCGGGTTGTAATGCAGCCCGGTCATATGTCGTTCTTTAAGACTGGTCTGATCCACCCAGCCCAGCAATTCTGCCGGTTTAATAAACTTCTTCACATCATGCGTACCTTTAGGCACCATGCGCAAAATATATTCAGCACCAACCACCGCCATCAGCCATGACTTGCCGTTGCGGTTGAGCGTCGAGAAAAAGACATCACCACCTGGTTTCACCAGTTGCGCACAGGCTCTGACCACTGACTGTGGATCGGGAACGTGCTCCAGCATCTCCATGCAGGTCACCACGTCATACTGCCCGGCATGTTTTGCCGCGTGCTCTTCCACGGTTTCCTGCACGTAATTCACCTGAATGCCACTTTCCAGTGCGTGCAGCTTTGCCACCTGCAATGGCTCAAAGCCCATATCCAGACCGGTCACCGTCGCGCCTTCGCGCGCCATACTCTCGGCCAGAATGCCGCCGCCACAACCGACATCGAGTACCTTTTTGCCAAATAAACCGCCAACACGCTCGGCAATATAGCCCAGACGCAGCGGGTTAATGCGGTGCAGCGGTTTGAACTCACCTTCCAGATCCCACCAGCGGGAGGCGACGGCTTCAAATTTAGCGATCTCTTCGTGGTCTACGTTAGGGGTTACCGGCGATTTTTCGGCATTCATTGGCACTTCTACTCCGTAATTGGCAAGACAAACGAGTATATCAGGCATTGGATGTGAATAAAGCGTATAGGTTTACCTCAATCAGCGCGGCTGTGTTATAATTTGCGACCTTTGAATCCGGGATACAGTAGAGGGATAGCGGTTAGATGAGCGACCTTGCGAGAGAAATTACACCGGTCAACATTGAGGAAGAGCTGAAGAGCTCCTATCTGGATTATGCGATGTCGGTCATTGTTGGCCGTGCGCTGCCGGATGTCCGAGATGGCCTGAAGCCGGTACACCGTCGCGTACTTTACGCCATGAACGTACTAGGCAATGACTGGAACAAAGCCTATAAAAAATCTGCCCGTGTCGTTGGTGACGTAATCGGTAAATACCATCCCCATGGTGACTCGGCGGTTTATGACACGATCGTCCGTATGGCGCAGCCATTCTCGCTGCGTTACATGCTGGTAGACGGTCAGGGTAACTTCGGTTCCATCGACGGCGACTCTGCGGCGGCAATGCGTTATACGGAAATCCGTCTGGCGAAAATTGCCCATGAACTGATGGCCGATCTCGAAAAAGAGACGGTCGATTTCGTTGATAACTATGACGGCACGGAAAAAATTCCGGACGTCATGCCGACCAAAATTCCTAACCTGCTGGTGAACGGTTCTTCCGGTATCGCCGTAGGTATGGCAACCAACATCCCGCCACACAACCTGACGGAAGTCATCAACGGTTGTCTGGCCTATATCGATGATGAAGACATCAGCATTGAAGGGCTGATGGAACACATCCCGGGGCCGGACTTCCCTACGGCGGCAATCATTAACGGTCGTCGCGGTATCGAAGAAGCTTACCGTACCGGTCGCGGCAAGGTATATATCCGCGCCCGTGCGGAAGTGGAAGTTGACGCCAAAACCGGGCGTGAAACCATTATCGTCCACGAAATTCCGTATCAGGTGAACAAAGCGCGCCTGATCGAGAAAATTGCGGAACTGGTAAAAGAAAAACGCGTGGAAGGCATCAGCGCGCTGCGTGACGAGTCTGACAAAGACGGGATGCGCATCGTGATTGAAGTGAAACGCGATGCGGTCGGTGAAGTTGTGCTCAACAACCTCTACTCCCAGACCCAGTTGCAGGTTTCTTTCGGTATCAACATGGTGGCATTGCACCATGGTCAGCCGAAGATCATGAACCTGAAAGACATCATCGCGGCGTTTGTTCGTCACCGCCGCGAAGTGGTGACCCGTCGTACCATTTTCGAACTGCGTAAAGCTCGCGATCGTGCTCATATCCTTGAAGCATTAGCCGTGGCGCTGGCGAACATCGACCCGATCATCGAACTGATCCGTCATGCGCCGACGCCTGCAGAAGCGAAAACGGCGCTGGTTGCTAATCCGTGGCAGCTGGGCAACGTTGCCGCGATGCTGGAACGTGCGGGCGATGATGCTGCGCGTCCGGAATGGCTGGAGCCAGAGTTCGGCGTGCGTGATGGTCTGTACTACCTGACCGAACAGCAAGCTCAGGCGATTCTGGATCTGCGTTTGCAGAAACTGACCGGCCTTGAGCATGAAAAACTGCTCGACGAATACAAAGAGCTGCTGGATCAGATCGCAGAACTGCTGCGTATTCTTGGCAGTGCCGATCGTCTGATGGAAGTGATCCGCGAAGAGCTGGAACTGGTTCGTGAACAGTTCGGTGACAAACGTCGTACTGAAATCACCGCCAACAGCGCAGACATCAACCTGGAAGATCTGATCACCCAGGAAGATGTGGTCGTGACGCTCTCTCACCAGGGCTACGTGAAGTATCAGCCGCTTTCTGAATACGAAGCGCAGCGTCGTGGCGGGAAAGGTAAATCTGCCGCACGTATTAAAGAAGAAGACTTTATTGACCGACTGCTGGTGGCGAACACCCACGACCATATTCTGTGCTTCTCCAGCCGTGGTCGCGTCTATTCGATGAAAGTTTACCAGTTGCCGGAAGCCACTCGTGGTGCGCGTGGTCGTCCGATCGTCAACCTGCTGCCGCTGGAACAGGACGAACGTATCACCGCGATCTTGCCGGTGACTGAGTTTGAAGAAGGTGTGAAAGTCTTCATGGCGACGGCTAACGGGACCGTGAAGAAAACCGTCCTCACCGAGTTCAACCGTCTGCGTACCGCCGGTAAAGTGGCGATCAAACTGGTTGACGGCGATGAGCTGATCGGCGTTGACCTGACCAGCGGTGAAGACGAAGTAATGCTGTTCTCCGCCGAAGGTAAAGTGGTGCGCTTTAAAGAGTCTTCTGTCCGTGCGATGGGCTGCAACACCACCGGTGTTCGCGGTATTCGCTTAGGTGAAGGCGATAAAGTCGTCTCTCTGATCGTGCCTCGTGGCGATGGTGCAATCCTCACCGCAACGCAAAACGGTTACGGTAAACGTACTGCGGTAGCGGAATACCCGACTAAGTCGCGTGCGACGAAAGGGGTTATCTCCATCAAGGTTACCGAACGTAACGGTTTAGTGGTTGGCGCGGTGCAGGTAGATGACTGCGACCAGATCATGATGATCACCGATGCCGGTACGCTGGTACGTACTCGCGTTTCTGAAATCAGCATCGTGGGCCGTAACACCCAGGGCGTGATCCTTATCCGTACTGCGGAAGATGAAAACGTGGTGGGTCTGCAACGTGTTGCTGAACCGGTTGACGAGGAAGATCTGGATACCATCGACGGCAGTGCTGCGGAAGGGGACGATGAAATCGCTCCGGAAGTGGACGTTGACGACGAGCCAGAAGAAGAATAATTTCATCGCCTCATGCCAAAAGGGAGTTATCTCCCTTTTTTGAATTGAAGTCCAGGCTGCAAAGTCTGGGCTTTTGTCGTATAAGGGCGCGGTAAAGTTTTGCTGTACCCATAAAAAATGGCTGGCTTTACACAAGGAATGTGGCAATGGGTAGTGAAAAAAAGGCGAAAGGCTGGCGGTTCTATGGTCTTGTAGGTTTTGGCGCAATAGTACTGCTTTCCGCTGGTGTCTGGGCATTGCAATATGCTGGTAGTGGGCCAGAAAAAACGTTGTCGCCGCTGGTGGTGCACAACAATCTGCAAATCGATCTCAATGAGCCGGACCTCTTTCTCGACAGCGACTCTCTGAGCCAGCTTCCCAAAGACCTCCTTACCATTCCGTTTCTTCACGATGTTCTAAGCGAAGATTTCGTTTTTTATTATCAGAACCATGCCGACCGTCTGGGCATTGAAGGCAGCATTCGCCGCATTGTCTACGAACACGATCTCACACTAAAAGATAAGCTCTTTTCGTCACTCTTAGATCAGCCCGCGCAGGCGGCGCTATGGCACGATAAACAAGGCCATCTTTCTCATTATATGGTGCTGATCCAGCGAAGTGGTTTAAGCAAGCTGCTGGAGCCATTGCTGTTTGCCGCTACCAGCGACAGCCAGTTAAGTAAAACGGAAATCAGTAGTATTAAGCTAAATAGTGAAACCATCCCGGTTTATCAGTTGCGCTATAACGGCAATAACGCCCTGATGTTCGCAACTTATCAGGACAAGATGCTGGTGTTTTCCAGTACGGACATGCTGTTTAAAGATGATCAGCAGGATACCGAAGCCACGGCGATCGCAAGTGATTTGTTGAGCGGTAAAAAACGCTGGCAAGCCAGCTTTGGCCTGGAAGAGCGTACTGCCGAAAAAACGCCAGTACGCCAGCGCATCGTGGTCAGTGCAAATTTGCTGGGTTTTGGCTACCAGCGATTAATGCCTTCTTTTGCTGGTGTGCGCTTCGAAATGAGCAATGACGGCTGGCACAGTTTTCTGGCGTTAAATGATGAATCCGCAAGCGTAGATGCCAGTTTCGATTTTACGCCGGTATGGAACAGTATGCCTGCAGGGGCCAGCTTCTGTGTGGCGGTGCCTTATTCACATGGTATTGCTGAAGAGATGCTTTCCCACATCAGCCAGGAAAACGACAAGCTCAACGGGGCGTTAGATGGTGCAGCCGGGCTGTGCTGGTATGAAGATTCAAAATTGCAAACTCCGCTGTTTGTCGGTCAGTTTGATGGCTCTGCCGAACAAGTGCAATTGCCAGGAAAACTGTTTACGCAAAATATTGGTGCGCTCGAAAGCAAAGCCGCAGAAGGTATATTGCCAGTAACCCAGACGCAGCAGGGCGAAGCGCAAATCTGGCGTCGCGAAGTGAGTTCCCGATACGGTCAGTATCCGAAAGCGCAGGCAGCGCAACCAGATCAATTAATGTCGGATTATTTTTTCCGCGTGTCGCTGGCGATGCAAAACAAGACGATGCTTTTCTCCCTCGATGACACGCTGGTCAATAACGCGTTACAAACACTGAATAAAACCCGCCCGGCAATGGTGGATGTGATACCCACTGAAGGCATTGTTCCGGTCTATATCAATCCACAAGGCGTGGCGAAACTGCTGCGTAACGAAACGCTGACCAGTCTGCCGAAGAATCTCGAACCGGTTTTTTATAACGCCGCACAAACTTTATTAATGCCGAAGCTGGACGCTTTATCTCAACAACCGCGTTATGTCATGAAGCTGGCCCAGATGGAACCCGGTGCCGCCTGGCAGTGGCTACCCATTACCTGGCAGCCACTATGAGGCACGGGCTGCTGGCGCTGATTTGCTGGCTGTGTTGTGTTGTTGCTCATAGCGAAATGCTGAATGTCGAACAATCGGGGCTGTTTCGCGCCTGGTTTGTGCGTATTGCACAGGAACAGCTTCGCCAGGGGCCAAGTCCGCGCTGGTATCAGCAGGATTGTGCGGGCCTGGTGCGATTTTCGGCGAACGAGGCGCTGAAAGTTCACGACAGCAAATGGCTAAAAAGTAACGGTATAGCAAGTCAGTATTTGCCGCCTGAAATGACGCTAACACCTGAACAGCGTCAACTGGCGCAAAACTGGAATCAGGGGAACGGAAAAACCGGCCCCTATGTGACCGCGATTAATTTGATTCAGTACAACAGCCAATTTATTGGCCAGGACATAAACCAGGCGTTGCCTGGCGATATGATTTTTTTCGATCAGGGCGATGCCCAGCACTTAATGGTCTGGATGGGGCGTTACGTCATCTACCACACCGGAAGCGCCACGAAAACTGACAACGGAATGCGCGCAGTCAGTCTGCAACAACTTATGACATGGAAGTTGTTCGTTCAAAATCTTATTAAATATCAAGTTGTTAAATCTGGTAAGTCATTATTGGTCAAAATAAAATCATTATCCGATTTCAATTTTGTCCCACTCCCGCCCGCGACTGTCCCTATAATGCGCCGCCATTGAATCAGATTTATGTCCAAGAAGACGTTGTGCAAACTTGTAGCCAATCTGGTTCCGATATAGCCTCGCGGACAGACTACGTAGTTCATGAAATGTCGGTGGGTCTCCATCAAACGAGATCCCGGATGCATTTCGCGCCTTTGTTAAATACCGTGATACTGTGGCTGGAGAAAGTGGTTCGTGATAGGTTGATGCGATTATTGTTTCACTGCTGCTGGCCTCCCTGCATTTCTGTAGTGTATCAACCAGTGAGATGTCGAGTGCGTCAATGGTTAGAGCCAGCGGAATGGCAATTTTGGCTCCTGTTTTACTCTGTCCAATGTGAAGATGACCATCGTTTATGTCTGACCACTTCATTCTGCACAAATCGCCCACTCTCTGCCCTGTAACGACAGCTAAATCCATTGACAGCCTCAGCCAGATGGGGAGGTGCTCAGCAGCATGGTAAATAGCGACATACTCATTAGCTGTCAGCCTTGAGCGCCTTACTTCTGACTTTGCTGCACGGGTTGTTGTTACTGGATTCGTTGCCACATGCCCCTCGGCTATTGCCCCTCGAAAAACGTCAACAAGGGTTGACCTGATTACTCTTGCGGAAACCGCTTTACCTTCTGCGACGTAGGTGTTTAGCATTGCTGCCACCTCTTTCGTTGATATGTCAGTGAGCGGTTTGTCCGGCAATTTTCTTCGAATTGCCCTGATTTTGCTGGCGTAGTCGAGTAATGTTTTCGGCTTGCTCCCCCTCTAGCTGAGGATTGTTTCATATCGATCAAGCCACGTATGAAGAGTGATTGAGTCAGTGCCTTTAACCCTGTCCAGCAATGATTCGTGCCCACTTTCGCTGAAAAGCTCAATGTTGGTGTGAATGCTTCTGAAATTGCTACTCTTCTGTCTCTTCCCAGCCCGAACTCTTTTTTCGTCCTCGGGTCAGTGTGTAGTAAGACCGCTGCAAATCCTGCGTGCTGACGGGAAGTGGGAAAATATTGGCGAAATGAAGTAACCCGATAGCTTCACAAAAACCGGAGTCCGGCTCCGGTTTTTGTTGTCATGTATGGGGGATGTCTGTTAGGAATAATTAGATAGGTTTATTTTGAAGGTTGAAATGTATGTTATCGCCCTCTTCTATAAATTTGGGATGTTCATGGAATTCTTTAACCAGAAACCTGACTTCGCCTGATAATCGTGTTTTATCCTCTGTAAGGGATGCTGCTGTTCACTCTGATAGCGGGACGCAAGTAACGGTTGGCAACAGAACATATCGTGTTGTGGTCACTGATAATAAGTTTTGCGTTACAAGAGAAAGTCATAGTGGTTGTTTTACTAATCTGTTGCACAGGTTGGGATGGCCTAAGGGAGAGATTAGCAGAAAAATTGAGGCTATGCTGAATACATCGCCAGTGAGCACGACTATAGAAAGAGGCTCTGTTCATTCGAACAGACCTGATTTACCTCCAGTGGATTATGCGCAGCCGGAGTTACCTCCAGCGGATTATACTCAATCAGAGTTGCCGAGGGTTAGCAACAATAAATCACCCGTGCCAGGTAATGTTATTGGTAAAGGTGGTAATGCTGTCGTGTATGAAGATATGGAAGATACAACAAAAGTGTTGAAGATGTTTACTATATCTCAAAGCCATGAAGAGGTGACAAGCGAAGTTCGTTGTTTCAATCAGTATTATGGTTCCGGGAGTGCAGAGAAAATATATAATGATAATGGAAATGTTATTGGTATTAGAATGAATAAAATAAATGGGGAATCTCTTTTGGATATTCCATCATTACCAGCACAAGCTGAACAGGCTATTTACGATATGTTTGACAGACTGGAGAAAAAAGGAATTCTTTTTGTTGATACAACAGAAACAAATGTTTTATATGATCGTATGAGAAATGAATTTAATCCAATAGATATATCATCTTATAATGTTTCTGATATTTCATGGAGTGAACATCAAGTCATGCAATCTTATCACGGAGGAAAGCTGGATCTTATTAGTGTAGTATTAAGTAAGATATAATATTTTTATCCAGATATATTAGTTGCAATAATATTTATGGATTTATTTGTTAAGGGGGTTTTGATATGTTACCAACAAGTGGTTCTTCAGCAAATCTTTATTCATGGATGTATGTATCAGGAAGAGGTAACCCTTCGACTCCGGAATCAGTGAGTGAGCTTAATCATAATCACTTTCTTTCTCCTGAATTACAAGATAAACTTGATGTTATGGTCTCTATATATTCATGTGCCAGAAATAATAATGAGCTTGAGGAAATTTTTCAAGAGCTAAGTGCTTTTGTAAGTGGGCTGATGGATAAGAGAAATAGTGTATTTGAGGTGAGAAATGAAAATACTGATGAGGTTGTCGGAGCGCTGAGGGCGGGAATGACGATAGAGGACAGGGATAGTTATATCAGGGATCTTTTTTTTCTGCATTCATTGAAAGTAAAAATTGAGGAAAGTAGACAAGGCAAAGAAGATTCGAAATGTAAAGTTTATAATCTGCTATGTCCGCATCACTCTTCAGAGCTATATGGTGATCTACGAGCAATGAAATGCCTCGTGGAAGGATGCAGTGATGATTTTAATCCTTTTGATATTATTAGGGTACCAGATCTTACTTACAACAAAGGATCTTTACAATGTGGATGATTAGAGGCCTGTGAGCCTGTTTAGGATTCTGTGTAAATGCCTTTTCTTAAAAGTGACCGTCAAGACGGTCACCAAACTCGATAATAAAGCGGCTCATTGCCATTCGCCAGTCCCTTAACGGCATTGTCCATTTCTGTGACGCGGCCTGGATTGCCAGCCACACCACTTTTTTTACTGACTCGTCCGTCGGGAACACCTTGCGTTTCCTGATGGCATGCCGGATCACACTGTTCAGCGACTCGATGGCGTTCGTTGTGTAGATCACTTTGCGGATATCTGCCGGATAAGCGAAAAACGTCGCCAAGTTAGTCCAGTTTGACAGCTAGCACCGGCTTATCTGCGGATAGCGGCAGTCCCAGGCCGCAGCAAACGCTTCCAGTGCCTGCTGGCCTGCCTCTTCTGTGGGAGGCTAATCGCTTTCAGGTCGCGAGTGACGGCTTTGTATTCCTTCCATGACACGAAGCGCATGCTGTTGCGCACCATATGCACGATGCATAACTGGATGCGGGCCTCCGGGAATTCTTTCAGGCCATACACACAGGCGATGAGGATATCGTTCAGACCGCGGTTTTTCAGTTCAGTCAGCACATTGAACCAGAAATTCGCCCCTTCATTTTCGGCCAGCCGCATCCCCAGGAGCTCTTTCTGACCTGCGATATTGATGCCCAGTGCTAGGAACATTTTTATGATAAAAAATTAGTGCAAGAAGACAAAGAATCGCCTTGCGCTAATGCTCTGAAACAGGTCACTAATATCATCTAAATAGTTGACTCATAGTGACAGCATGTGTTGTGTCTTGCAGTATTATATAGCCTATTATTTAGATTGAAGCCATCATAATCTATTGATGTTAATGGTTTTTTATTGTTTGTTGTTCGGCTTTTTATACTAATTTGAGCGAAACAAAAAGATAAAAAGTTGTTTTTCGTGTCTTTAAGTGATACCAGATGGTATTGCGCTAAATGTACCAATGGGTATACCAAGAGCACTAAAAACAAAGGGGCAACCACTTTGTAACCCCTTGATTATTTGCAGAAGCGCAGAAAATCGAACTCTGGAACCCTTTCGGGGCATCCTTTTTCAAGAATGAAGAAAAAAATAACTAAAAAATCAAGTTGTTAGGAAGTTATTCATGGCTAGTGTACCAACTCTTTTCTGGGCTAATAGCTATGATTTGTTTGTATTATTTGTCTCTGTCTCTATTATTTTTGACATCCATGCGACTTCTGATATTGATAATCTCAGTTGTGGAGTTCTGTCTGCGCTTCCGGGAGGACGCATATCAAAACTACAGGATCTTCTGTTAAACACTGTAAAGCCATCTACATTGCATGTTGTTGAGTCTAAGATACAATTTTTAGTAGATGATTTATCTGCTATAGGCCTAGATATTTCAGGTTGATGCCAAGTGTGTCCTGAAAAAATACTTTTTATTGAAAATGGCATTTTTATCCTCACATTATGTCTTTCTCTTATAGTGCAATTTAATGTATTTAGAAACATTAAACTATGAATCTAAAAAGGCTACGCAGAGTACTGTTACACTTTAACAAATCATATTTACCACTCTGGAAATGGGATGGCTGGTTCATAAAATAATGAGTCTTTTTCAACGGTTGTTACATTGGTGTACTGATGATTATGCCTTGTCGCTAAGAGCTACCATAACCGTACAGCGTGATTCATCCATGGCGAATAAATCGACTGATAAATCCCCCTGAGTTTCAGCTCTTGCTGTTGGACCTTGCCCGTTTCGCTATGGAACGCGTACCAGCTAGAGAATATTATTCGTTCTCCTCCAATGTTACGCAAGTTTTGTAAACGGTAACCAATCGTGATTAGTCCTGCATGTAACGGACATCAAGCTGTCTGGTTGATTTTTATTGCCAGCAGTTCGAGAGAGCAGACAACTGCGTCCGATGGAAAAATGGGCACGACAGGGTATTCAGGCAACCTCGCTGAGGAGGCTTATGGTACAGATTGTAATGTGAAGTATAAAACGTTAAAAATTCCATTTTAGAAACTAAATAGCTGTAATATAAGTTCGATCTAATCTACTATTTTGACAGACAGATTGTATCAAGAATTAGGGAGTATGAAATAGATGGCAATAACTAGTAAAATTAATTTTGCAACATTTAAATCGAACCATACAGTCAAATTCTAGTGCATATATTTTGTGTGGCTAATATGCAAAAATATTGTTCTATTAGATTAAAATGGCATTCATCTTTGCTGACAATCATTTCCGGAACAAAGGGTTCACGGCTGAGAGGGTGTGGAGCGTTGCGTCGGATAAGTTCAGTGAGTGCATTGTGGTCATATAATGAACATATTTCTGAGTTTTTTGCATTTCTGACAAAAACACCAGTTTCAGGAATGCATAATGTTATCGGGCAATTCAGGTGTTGTTCATGACAGGAAAAGTCTTGATGACTAACAGTAAATGCATGAGAGTTAATTTTGTTTTGTATTGCACTACTGACGTTTTGGCGCGTACATGGGGTTGCACGGCTCTGTTCCATATATAAACGGAATGCCTGCAAAAAAGTATGGCCTCTGTTAAGCTGTATCTCCAGATTTTCTGCGAGAAGGCGATGCCCTCTTGCACTAAGGCGATCCAACAGTCCGCCGGAAACCGGTTCCACGCTAAAACTGTCCATAAATGAAATATGATGAAGTCTCATAGTGCGGCCTCTCACAACAAGCTGTTCACTCTGACTAACTCTTCCGACATGACGTAAAGCCTCCAGTTCACTTTCAGACAATACTCTTTCACTCGAAAAGTTTAATATGACAGGCATATTTTCTCCCTCTTTAGTCTATGTTATTGAACCATATTGGTGACAGGAGTCAAGATACTAAATATGTGATAGGATTCAAACAAAAAATTAAATTTTGAACGAATGCTATTTACACATGTATTTTTTTAATTAAAATGATTGTATACAATTTTTGTAAGCAAATTTTAATGAAAAGGATTTGTTATGCCAGTAAATGCGACAGGTGTGTCCTTCAGCTCTTTTGGTATCAGTTATGGAAGGTGCGAATAAGCAGGTCATTTCTTCCCAAGCTGACTCGCTGATTAAAATT